>DNIF01000202.1 GCA_003485715.1 Gammaproteobacteria bacterium | reverse complement strand
ACATCCATTTCGCCAGCGGCGAACGGCGCGGCTACACCCGCTTCACGCTCACGCCGACCCGCCTTACGGCCGATCTGCGTGCCTTGCTGGACGTCCGCGATCCACAGACCGACTGCGAAACCTGGTCGAGCTGGGTGGTGGAAGACGGGCGACCGGGGCCCAAGCGGGCCTGATGGGGTGCAAGCGAATGCGCCGCGGGCGTGCCAGCGACAAAACGGCGCGCTGACGCCTGCGTTTCCGCGCCTCAACCGACGACGCCGCGCCCCGGCCGGCGTTCACGGGCGACCAGCGCGCCGCCGGTGCGGATGGCAAGCATGGCGAGCTGACCCAGGATGGCGAGCAGGGCCAGCACTACGAACCAGGCGCCGAAGTAGGACAGCCGCAGGGGCGGGGTCAGCGGCTGGGCGGCTGCGGGCGCGGCGTCCATGGCGGGCTCCAGCTCCGCAGCCACGGGATCGGCTGCGGCATCCCGGGGGGCACCCGCAACCTGGGCGGCGGCCTGCCGTACTGGCGGCCGCGGGGCCAGTACCTCATCGATGTTGGAACCACGGTTGATCGCCCGCGCCACCTGCTCGATGCGACCGCCCTCCGGGCGGCGATACAGATCCCAGCCTTCGGCGATGACCGACAGCGCCAGCCAGAAACCGACGCCGAGCAGAATGAGCCCGACGATGCGGGCGATGACATCGAGGGCCCGAGCGAAGAGATCGAGCACGTCGCCGCTCTCCGCGACCGTGCCGTCGGGTTGCTCCTGCGTGGTGAATTCGTAGCGCGCCATCAATACCCCAGAAAGGAAAGTGCGCGCCGGTAGGTACCGCTGCGCTCGCACACGTGCTGATGTGACTGCCGTCAGAGCCTGCGGCAGGGTAACGTTTCGCATCATGCCGCGCATCCGAGACGCAACCCCGTGAGGCCGCTGAAGGCACTGACACACACGCTGGCGGTGCTCGTGGGTGTGCTGACACTCGTGTTCCTGCTGCTGCACGCGACACCCGGAGATCCGCTCGATGTGCTGCTCGGCGAGCAGGCCGGGCCAGGAGACCGCGAGCGCATGCAGCGCGCGCTGGGGCTCGATCGCAGTCTGCCCGAGCAGTGGTTGCGCGGCATGCTGCGCCTGACCACCGGTCAGTGGGGACACTCGATCTACGCGCAGCGCCCGGTGCTCGAACTCATCGCCGAGCGACTGCCCTACACACTGCAATTGGCGGCAGGCGGGGCGCTCGGTGGCCTGCTCCTCGCTCTGCCCGTGGGCCTGGCCTGCGGTCTGCGCGCCGGTGGCGGCATCGATCGGCTGCTCGCAGTGCCGGTGACGCTGATCCTCGCCATGCCCACCTTTCTCATCGCCAGCCTCCTGGTGTGGCTGGGCGCGGTCAGACTCGCGCTCTTTCCGGTCGCTGGCCATGATGCGCCCGGTGCCTGGGTACTGCCCACACTCACGGTGGCGTTGGTGGTGGCCGCACCGCTGGCCCGCATGCTGCGCGCCAGCGTGGCGGAGGCCGGCGATGCCCCGCACCTGCGCACAGCCCTGGCGAAGGGGCTGCCCGCCACGCGCGTCCTCTTCGCCCATCGCCTGCGACCGGCGCTGCTGCCGGTGCTCGCCCTGTTCGGCCTGCAACTCGGCGGTCTGCTCGGCGGGGCCGTGATCACCGAGGCCTGCTTCGCCTGGCCCGGGATCGGCAGCCTGCTGGTGGAGGCCATTCAGCGGCGTGACTATCCGCTGGTGCAGGGTTGCGTGCTGGTAGTGAGCCTCGCCTGGCTCCTGCTGCATCGTCTGACGGACTTCCTGGCGGCCCGCGTCGACCCGAGGCTGCGCAGTTGAGTCCGCGCGTGCGAGCCGGGGTGTGCAAGTGATGCTCCGTGCCTGTGGTGTCGCCCTGCTCGGCCTCTGGTTCGCCGCTGCGCTTGCAGGGATCTGCTTCGATCTCGGCCCGGAGCGCACCGATCTGGACCGGCTGTTCGCTGCACCGTCGCTTGCCGATGCCTGGTTCGGGCGCGACGAACTGGGGCGCAGCGTGCTCGCGCGGCTTGCGGATGGGGCGCAACGCTCGGCGGCCATCGTGCTGTTCGTGGTGCCGGTGACGGCCCTCATCGGCACCCTGCTTGGCCTCACGGCGGCGTGGTTCGGTGGGCCCTGGCGTGCCTTGGTGCAGTACCTCATCGAGGTGTGGCTCGCCTTCCCGGGGCTGCTTGCGGCCATTGCGCTGGCGGGTGTGCTGGGGACCGGTATGCATTCGGTAGCCATCGCCCTGGTGGTAACCGGCTGGACGGGCTTCGCGCGGATTACGCTGCTGGTGGCGGATGGCCTGGTCCGGCGCGAGCACGTGGCGGCTGCGCGTTGTCTCGGCAGCACCGGCCCGGTCATCCTGTGGCGGCATGTGTTGCCCTTTCTCGGTGGACCGCTCAGCGTGCAGACGCGGCTCGCCGTGGCCGGCGTGCTGGTGGGCGAGGCCTCGCTGTCCTTCCTGGGCTTGGGCGTGCAGCCACCCGATGCGTCCTGGGGTGCCATGATCAGAAGTGGCAGCCCCTATCTCGTGATCGCACCGCATCTGGTGCTGATCCCGGGTGCCACGCTCGCCCTGATGCTGCTGGCGCTGGAGTGGGTGACGCCGGAGCCGCAGACGGCTGCGCGCCCGCGTTGAGCGGATTGCGCATGAAGATCAACGATTGAAGCCCTCCGGTGCGGGGGTGACGACGTGCGGCCGGCACGGACACTCGGGCATGATCCCGCACTGAGCCGCGACCACACCCGCACCGACGCACACCAGGGAGCACCGCCATGGCCACCGGGCCCGTGATGTTGGACATCGAGGGCGAATCTCTCAGCACCGAAGACCGTGCCCTGCTCGCGCACCCGCAGGTGGGCGGTGTCATCCTCTTCGCGCGCAACTACCGCGACCCTGCGCAGTTGCGCGCACTGGTGACGGACATCCATGCAGTGAAACGCCCGCCGCTCATCGTGGCCGTGGATCAGGAGGGCGGGCGGGTCCAGCGCTTTCGCACCGGTTTCACGCGCATGCCGCCGATGCGATGGCTGGGGGAGCGGTGGGACGCAGACGCGGCCCCGACACTCGCGCTGGCCACTGACGCCGGCTGGCTGCTGGCGAGCGAGCTCCGGCACTGTGGTGTGGATCTCTCGTTCGCGCCGGTGCTGGACCTCGACCACGGGGCCTGCGCGGTGATCGGCGATCGGGCCTTCCACCATCATCCACGCGCGGTCACCGAGCTCGCGCGTGCCTTCATGCGCGGCATGCTGATGGCCGGCATGGCCCCGGTGGGCAAGCACTTTCCCGGTCATGGGGCGGTCCAGGGGGACTCCCACCATGAACTGCCGGTAGATCCGCGCAGCCTGGGTGAGATCGCCAATACGGATCTGATCCCCTTCCAGCGTCTGGCACGTCACGGGCTTGCCGGCGTGATGCCCGCGCACGTGCTCTACCCCGCCGTCGACGACCTCCCCGCGGGTTTCTCGCCGCGCTGGATTCAGGGGATCCTGCGCGGGGAACTCGGCTTCGAAGGGGCCGTGTTCAGCGACGACCTCAGCATGGCCGGTGCGCATGCCGCCGGCACGCCAAGTGAGCGCGCCGAAGCAGCACTCGCAGCGGGCTGCGACATGCTGATCGTCTGCAATGATCGCGCAGCAGCGCTCGAGGTAATCGACGGACTGGGCGAGCGGCCACCAGCGCCCCTGTCGATCGCCCGACTCATTCGCATGCACGGCCGCGCCCACGACATGGCAACGGCCCTCGGCAGCGAGGCCAGCACGGCCCGCGCTGAGGCGATTAGGGCGCGTCTGGCGGAGTGGCCAGGGCAGGGCGGCGGTCCTTCCTGCGCCTGAGCTGGCGGAAGATGCCGCAGTGGCAACAGCGGGCGGGAGAGGTCCGGCCGCGGCCTGAAGGCCGGACCAATCAGGCCTTGGCCAGGATCAGATCCCGCATCACCGCGCGCACCGCGAGCCCACCGGCGCGCAGGTCCTCGCGTTCCGCAGTGTCGTACCACGCATGGATGGCGGGACGGTAACTCGAACGCAGTTGCACGCGCTCCCAC
>DNIF01000067.1 GCA_003485715.1 Gammaproteobacteria bacterium | reverse complement strand
ACCGCCCGCTGCTGCCCATGCTTCAGGGCAGTTTTTGCTGTGGCCACTGATAGGACTCCTTAGCCGAAGCCTCCACATGTCCGACAACCGCACCGACTTCGTCGCCTGGTTCCGCGCGGCCTCCCCCTATCTGCACGCGCACCGCGATCGCACCTTCGTCGTATGTCTGGGGGGAGAGGCGCTCGCTGCCCCGGGCTTTCCCCATCTCATCCACGATCTGGCATTGCTGGACGCCCTCGGGGTCCGGCTGGTGCTGGTGCATGGCGCCAGGCCGCAGATCGAGGCTCGCCTCAAGGCGCGCGGGGCGGCGATGCGCTACGAGGACGGGGTGAGGGTCACCGATGCCATTGCCCTGGAGTGTGTGCGCGAGGCCGTCGGCAGCGTGCGAGTGGAGATCGAGGCCCTGCTCTCGCAAGGCGTGACGAACTCGCCGATGGAAGGTGCCCGCATTCGGGTGGCCTCGGGCAATTTCGTTACGGCCCGGCCCTACGGTATCCGCAACGGCGTGGATTTCGGCCATACCGGCGAGGTGCGTCGCGTCGATATCGACGCCATCCGGCGCCGGCTTGGTGATGGCGATCTGGTGCTGGTACCCGCCCTTGGCTATTCACCGACCGGTGAGGTGTTCAATCTGAATGCCGATGAGGTGGCCACCGCCGTGGCCATTGCACTCGGCGCCGACAAACTCATCTTCCTGCACGAGGGGGCTCCACTCACCGACGAGGATGGGCAAGTAATCGGCGAGCTCACGCCGGAGGGCGCCGAGCGTTTGGCGACGCGCCTCGGTCGGCTACCCGATGACCTTGTCTGTGCGCTGGAGGCTACGGCCGCCGGTGTGCCACGGGCTCACCTCGTGCCACGGGCGGTGGATGGCGGGCTGCTCATCGAACTCTTCACGCGCGATGGCATCGGTACTCTGGTCGCCGCACGGCCCTTCGACGATCTGCGCCAGGCCACCATCGACGACATCCCCGGCATCCTGCAGATCATCGCTCCGCTGGAGGACGACGGCACCCTGGTGCGCCGCTCACGCGAGAAGCTCGAACTGGAGATCGATCACTTTCACGTGCTCGTGCGCGACCGCGCAATCATCGGTTGTGTGGCGCTCTATCCCTGGCCCGAGGCCGGTCTCGCCGAAATCGCCTGCCTTGCCGTGCATCCGGACTACCGGCGTCGCGGTAAGGCGACGCTGATGTTCGAACACCTGCTGGCGCACGCGCGCTCCATGCATCTGTCAGCCGTATTCATTCTCACCACGCGCACCAGCCACTGGTTCCGCGAGCGCGGCTTTCGGGAAGTGGCGCTTGAGCGGCTGCCGCTCGAGCGGCAGTCCCTGTACAACTTCTGCCGCAATGCGCGGGTGCTGCTGCTCGAACTGTCCCCACGCGACAACCCCGCCACATAGCATGTGCCGGGTCGATTACCGGTCGGAAGCTGGGCGGGCTGCTACCCTATGCGAGAGTCCGGCCCGCGCAACGCGGCGCCGGCCACCGGTCGTCCATCCGGATCGCCGCAGGCACTGACACGAGGGTTTCAGTGACATGAAAAAGCTCGATATGCAGACCACGGTAGAAGCATCACCCGAAGATGTGTGGAAGCTCATCGGTGGTTTCAACACATTGCCAGACTGGCACCCGCTGGTTCAGAAGAGCGACCTGGAGCGGGGTGGCGTGATGCGAAGGCTGAGCCTGCTCGGAGGGGGGTCGATAGTCGAGCGACTGGAGCATTTCAGCAACAACGATCGCGTCTACACCTATTCGATTATCGATGCACCACTGCCCGTCCGAAACTTCGTCGCCACGCTCAAGGTGCGTGAAGGCAAGGACGGAAAGGGTTCCATCATCGAGTGGGCCAGTGAGTTTGAACCAGCCGCAGGCGTGAGTGAGAGCGACGCCGCAAAGTCCATCGAGGAGGTCTACAAGTCCGGCCTCGAGAACCTGCGTAAGCTCTTCGGCGGCCGCTGACAGATCGGTGGTGGCCTTCAAGCCCCTCTCCCCGTGGGAGAGGGGTTGGGATGAGGGCCCGGCTCTGGAGCGCGTTGATCCCCGCCTCGAGAACCGCGCTGACGTTGCACACCTCATCATGCCCGACAAGGGTCGCCTTCCCGACTTCGCCAGCGGGCTTACGCCGGATGCATCTCCGGGGTCTCGATCTCCATATCGAGTTCACCATCCTTCACGATCAGCCGCACGTGACCGCCGTGCTCCAACCGGCCAAAGAGGATTTCGTCGGCGAGCAGGCGCTTGACGCGCTCCTGGATGAGGCGTGACATCGGTCGGGCACCCATGAGCGGATCGTGACCGTGGGCCGCCAGCCACTCGCGCGCCCCGCGATCGGCCTCCAGCGTGACCTTCTTCGCGTCCAGCTGGCTTTCGAGTTCCACCAGGAATTTGTCAACCACGCGCTCGATCGCAGCCGCGTCCAGCGAAGCGAACTGCACGATGGCATCGAGCCGGTTGCGGAACTCCGGGCTGAAGGTGCGCTTGATGACATCCATGGCGTCGGTACTGTGATCCTGCAAGGTGAAGCCGATGCTCGCCCGGCTCGCACGTTCTGCACCCGCGTTGGTAGTCATGACGATGATCACATTGCGGAAGTCGGTCTGGCGGCCGTTGGTATCGGTGAGGGTGCCGTGGTCCATCACTTGCAGCAGCAGATTGAAGACATCCGGGTGCGCCTTCTCGATCTCGTCGAGCAGCAGCACGGCGTGCGGGTGTTTGGTCACCGCCTCCGTGAGCAGCCCACCCTGATCGAAACCGACATAGCCCGGCGGTGCACCGATGAGCCGCGAGACGGTGTGGCGCTCCATGTACTCGGACATATCGAAGCGGATGAGCTCGATGCCGAGCACCTTGGCAAGCTGACGCGTGACTTCCGTCTTGCCCACTCCGGTGGGACCGGAGAAGAGGAAGGAGCCAATCGGCCGGTCGCCGCTGCCGAGCCCTGAGCGCGACATGCGGATGGCGGCAGTGAGGCTGGCAATGGCCGGGTCCTGGCCGAAAACAACCATGCGGAGATCGCGATCCAGGTTGCGCAGGACGTCCCGGTCAGAGGTGGAGACCGTCTTGGGGGGAATGCGAGCCACTCGCGCGACCACTTCCTCTACCTCGGCCACCCCGATCACCTTCTTGCGCCGCGACACCGGCAACAGACGCTGGCGGGCCCCGGCCTCATCGATGATGTCGATTGCCTTGTCAGGCAGATGGCGATCATTGATGTAGCGGGAGGTGAGCTCCACCGCCGTGCGCAGTGCCTGATTCGTGTAGCGGACCCCGTGATGCTCCTCGAATCGGGATTTGAGGCCCTGCAGGATGCGGGTGGATTCCTCGACTGAAGGTTCGGGGATGTCGATCTTCTGGAAGCGGCGGGAGAGGGCCCGGTCCTTCTCGAAGATGCCGCGATATTCCTGGTAGGTGGTCGAGCCGATGCACTTGAGCTCGCCCGACGCGAGGATCGGTTTGATGAGATTGGATGCATCCATGACGCCGCCCGAGGCGGCACCCGCGCCGATGATGGTGTGGATCTCGTCGATGAAGAGCACGGCCCCATGCTCGCGCTTGAGTTGCGCCAAGACGGACTTCAGGCGTTTCTCGAAGTCTCCCCGATACTTCGTGCCGGCGAGCAGCGCCCCGAGGTCCAGCGAGTAGACCGTCCAGTCGCGCAACAACTCGGGCACCTCATGCTCCACGATCTTGCGTGCCAGCCCTTCGGCTATCGCCGTCTTGCCCACACCCGCCTCGCCGACGAACAGGGGGTTGTTCTTGCGCCGCCGGCAGAGGATCTGGATGGTGCGTTCGAGTTCGTGCTGACGGCCGATCAGCGGATCGATGCGGCCCTGACGGGCCAGCTCGTTCAGGTTGGTGCAGAAGGAGTCGAGCGAGGAGCGGTCCGTCGCCGGCTGTTCGCCATCCTCATCGGCCGCAGGGTGAGCAGCGTCGCTGCGCGGTGATGCGCCATCGCCGACCTTCGAGATGCCATGGGAGATGTAGTTCACGACATCCAGCCGCTGGATGCCCTGCTGGTTCAGCAGGTACACGGCATGGGACTCACGCTCGCCGAAGATGGCCACCAGCACATTCGCACCGGTGACCTCCTTCTTGTCGGAGGACTGCACGTGAAAGACGGCACGTTGCAAAACCCGCTGGAAGCCGATGGTAGGCTGGGTCTCGCGGTCGGCGTCTTCCGACAGCACGCTGGCATGTTCGCGAATGAATTGCTCCAGGGAGCGCCGCAGCGTGGAGAGGTTGGCGCCGCAGGCCTGGAGAACGCGCACCGCCGCGGCGTTTTCCAGCAGGGCGAGCAGCAGATGCTCGACCGTCATGTACTCAT
>DNIF01000153.1 GCA_003485715.1 Gammaproteobacteria bacterium | reverse complement strand
TAGCAGATCTCGATCTTCGTCGGCATCATCGAGTTCTCCGCCTCGCAGGTACTCGACGTGGTCGATGCGGACATCTGGGTGATGGACCCGGCCACGCAGTACATCGACGAGATCCAGCCGCTCAAGGATACGGATCTGCAACGAGTACGGGGCGTGGAGGGTGTGCAATGGGCGGTCAGGCTGTTCAAGGGACTGCCACGCATGACTGCGCCTGACGGACAGTTCCGACAGGTGATCCTGATGGGGCTGGACGATGCCACTCTGGTCGGTGCCCCGCACGGGAAGATGCGCGTCGGGCGCATCGAGGACCTGCGGCAGCCTAACGCCATCATCCTGGATTACGCCGGCTATCGCTATTTCTTTCCGGAGGGAGAAGTCACATTACCCAGGACCTTCGAGGTGAACGGTCGCATGGTGCGCCTGGTCGGCGTGGCAGATGCCTCCGCACCCTTCGCCACCTTCCCGGTCGCCTTCGCCCGTTACAGCGAGGCGCTGGGCTTCCAGGGGCTCGAGCGCAACCAGATGTCCTTCGTGTTGGCCAAGGCCGTGCCGGGTGTGGACCGTCAAGCACTCACCGAGCGGATCCGCGCGGCCACCGGCCTCTGGGCGCAGACCCGCGAGGACTTCGCCTGGCAGAACATGAGCTATTACCTGCGCAACACCGGCATCCCGGTGAACTTCGGCATCACCATCAGCATCGCGACACTGGTGGGCATTGTCGTGATGGGGCAGACCTTCTACATCTTCACGCTGGAGAACCTGAAGCAGTTCGGCACGCTGAAGGCCATCGGTGTCGGCAACTGGACACTCACCCGCATGATCCTCCTGCAGGCCTTCGTAGTGGGCGCCATCGGCTACTCGCTCGGCATGTTTCTCTGTGCCTCATTCTTCCAGATCACACAGCAGAATCTGCCCACACGTGGCCTCATCCTGCTGCCAGAGGCGATGCTGGGCGTGGGGCTGACGGTATTCGTGATCGTGGCCCTGGCCAGTGTTCTGTCCTTGCGGCGCGTGCTCGTGCTGGAACCGGCCGTCGTCTTCCGCACATGAATGCAGAAGGAACCACCATTCCCTCGCGTGCGGCCGCGTTGCCGGAGCCCGAGCCGGGCAAAGATGCGACCCCCGCTGTTGCAGTGCGCGGCCTGAGCAAGCGCTTCGGCGCGGGTGACGCCGCGGTGCTGGCCCTGAATGAGGTCGATCTGGAAGTTGCTTATGGGGAGCTCACCATGCTGGTGGGCCCATCGGGCTGTGGCAAGACGACCCTGCTCTGCGTGATCGCTGGCCTGCTCGACCGCAGCGCGGGGCACATCGAGGTACTCGGGATCGATCCCGATGACCTATCGCCGGGTGAACGCGTGCGCTTCCGGCGCGAGAATCTGGGCTTCGTGTTTCAGCAGTTCAATCTGCTGCCGTCGCTCACGGCGGCAGAGAATGTCGCCGTGCCGCTGCTGGCCCGCGGGCTGAAGCGCAGTCTCGCGATCCGACGAGCAGCCGAGTTGCTTGCCACCATGGGCATGAAGGATCGGGTTGGCCATCTGCCGCGCTATCTCTCAGGTGGACAGCAGCAGCGCGTGGCCCTGGCGCGCGCTGTCATCCATGAGCCGCGGCTCATCGTCTGCGACGAGCCCACTTCGGCGCTGGACGCGCACACGGGCCACCGGGTGATGGAGTTGCTCACCGAGGTGTCCGTGGCACCCCGTTGCGCGGTGATTGTCGTGACGCACGATAGCCGGATCTTCAGCTTCGCCGATGCCGTGGCGCGAATGGATGACGGGCGCGTGGTAGAGGTCGCGAGGGGGCGAGAATCCATCGCGCAGCTCCTCGTGAGTCATTGAGGGTCGGCGGGTGATTCGCGTGGCCGACAGAGTGCATTCCCGCGCACGCGCGCACTGACCGATCTGCTAGAGGAACCCGATTGATGTCCCTTTCTGCACGACTGCCATCACTACCTCTCATCGCTGCCGGCGGGCTTGCCGTGGCGATCTACTTCGTCTGGTCGAGCCTCCCGGTGCCAATCGAGGCGGCACCGGTTTTTGCGCCACCGGAGAGCCGCTTCGAACATCGTGTGGCTGCCGTCGGACTCATCGAGACCGCCTCCGAAAACATCGCCATCGCGCCTGCCCTGCCCGGCCTCGTCACCGAGGTGCATGTGCAAGCCGGGGCCCGGGTAGTGGCAGGGGCGCCGCTCTTCACGCAGGACAGTCGCGATCTCGCAGCCGAGCGCAGCGTGCGCACGCTGGAGCTGGCGCAGGCCGAGGCAGAGCTCGCACGTCTGCGGGCGGCACCACGGCGCGAGACCCTCCCACCCCTGCGGGCACGAGTCGAAGAGGCGCGCCAGCGGTTGAACGATGCACGTGTGCAGCTCGAGATGCTGGAGGCCGTTGATGACCCGCGTGCGGTGCGTCGTGAGGATCGGGTACGGCGTGAGATCGGCGTGAAGGCAGCGGAGGCGGCATTGGCTACGGCAAGCGGGGAACTCGCGCTGGCCGAGGCGGGGACCTGGGCCGCCGATCGTGCCGTGGCCGAGTCGGCGGTTGCCCTGGCACGGGCGCGCCTGGTTGCAGTGGATGTGGCGATCGAAAGGCTGACGGTGCGCGCCCCGCGCGATGGTGTGGTGCTGAAGGTGGATGTCCGTCCCGGCGAGTTCGCGGAGCCCACGCGGCGCGAGACGCCACTCATCACCTTCGGTGACGATGCCACATTGCATGTGCGCACTGAGGTGGATGAATACGAGGCCCATCGTCTGGTTGCCGGGGCCGCTGCGGAGGCCAGTCCACGCGGTAATGCCGCGCATCGTCTGCGCCTGGAGTTCGTGCGGGTGGAACCCTACGTCATCCCCCGGCGGCAACTGACGGGTGATGTGACCCAGCGCGTGGACACACGCGTGCTGCAAGTGATCTACCGCATCGCCGATGCATCTCCCGGGCTCCACGTGGGACAACAGATGGACGTCTTCATCGCGGCCGATGCGCAGAGTGCTTCCGGCGAACTCGCACAGGAGTGAAGGCGATGACGCAGATACGCAAAGTCGACGGGCGACGCAGACTACTGCTGACCGTGGCCTGGGGTCTCGGCCTCACCGGCTGCACAAGTCCGCACACCGCGCGACCGGAGGCACCACTGGCAGCGCCAGACGCCTGGGCCGCAGAGCTGACAGCACGCACGCGCGCCGATATCAGCCGTTGGTGGCAGCACTTCGGCGAGCCGGAGCTCGATGCACTGATCACAGCAACGCTGACGGGAAACCTCGATTTGGCCGCCGCAAGGGCGCGTGTACGCACCCTGCGCGCCCAGGCGGAGGTCACGGGCAGCGCCGCACGTCCGGCCCTGGGCGTGACCGGCCAGGGTGGGCGCCTGCGCGATGACGTCTTCACCGGTCTTTTTGGCATCCCGGATCAGTCGCGGACCATCTACCAGACGGGTTTCGACGCCAGTTGGGAGATCGATCTGTTCGGCGGTGTGGCCGCGCGCACCCGTGCCGCGAGGGCGGAGGCCGACGCTGCTGCCCTTGGTGTCGAGGACCTCGCGATCTCGCTCACGGCAGAGACGGCACGGCAATGGCTCGAACTGCGTGGCCAGCGGGAGCGGCATCGCATCCTGCTGGCGCGCATCGCCACCGAGCGTGAGCGTGCGACGCTGCTGGCAGATCGCGTACGTGCCGGGCTGTCCACGGACGCCGAGCTTGCCGTGGTGCAAGCGGATCTGGCCACCCTCGAGGCAGCCATTCCCCCGCTCGCGGAGGTGATCGACCGCACCGGCTACCGGCTTGCCGTGCTCGGTGGCCAGAGTCCCGCCCGCGTGCAGTTGGGCGAACAGGCACAGCGCCTGCCTGAAGCGCCGGTCGTGCCCGATCCGGGCCTGCCGGCCGAGCTGCTCGCACGCCGGCCTGACGTGCGTGCCGCCGTGTTGCGTCTGGATGCGACCGGCGCGCGCATCGATGCGGCCCGGGCTGATCGCCTGCCGCGCTTCATGCTGACGGGCCTCATCGGCGCACGCGGCGATGAGGGGCGCACCTTTTCGGTCGGCCCTGGCCTCATCTACCAGTTGCTGCCGCAGATCCGCCTGCCGTTGCTCGCGGGCGGCGGGCTCAAGGCACAGGTCGAGGCGCGCGAGGCAGAGCAGGAATTCGCCCGTCAGCGCTGGGGCCAGGTCATGCTCGATGCGCTGGAGGACGTGGAGGGTGCATTGACCGGACTCACGCGCGAGCGCGAACGGCTGAGCGCGCAGCGCCAGGCCCTGGAGCGCGCCCGCCTGGCCGAGACGCTGGCGACGGCGCGCGAACGTGGCGGACTCGAGGACTACTTCCCCGTGCTCGATGCCCGTCGCCGCACCTGGGAGCTGGAAGAGGCCGAGGTGCAGAGCAACGTGCGCCTGCTCACCCAGACGGTGGCGCTGTACAAGGCGCTCGGGGGTGGCTGGCGTGAGGAGGGGGAGACCGAGCCTGGGATCAAGGGCACTGGCGAGCGCAGCGACAATGGCGTGGCGATAGGTCCATCCCGCTGAGGTGACGGCTGGATATCGTTCAGGCAACTCCCCACGCATTCACTATCAAGGCCCACCCCGGCAGCGGGAAGATAATGCTTCTTGCCGCCCTGCCCACCCGTGGGCGAGCATCGACAGACGGAGGGGTGAGATCTGTGCGACTGCCCCGGTAGAACACCATGGCGCCGCGCTGCGGAAACAGGAGCGGCAAGGCGAGGCCCAGGTCGGATTTCGATCTGGGTGTGCTCGGCGAGCATCCTCTGCCGCTCAAGGCGTTCTACGAGCTCGAAGATCGGCTGGAGGCGCTGCCCACGCTCTATCGGATCGACTGGGTGGATCTCAACCGCGCAGGGGATGAATTCCGGGCCCAGGCAATGGCGCACGCCGAGATCCTGTATGAGTGAGTCTTGGATAGCCAGGGACTACGCCAATGCGCTTGCACAGCTCGAGGAGGCGTTGGCGACGCCCGCACAGAGCGATCTGTTGAAGGCCGGCTGTATGTTGGATCCCGGAGGAACGGAGTCGCAAAACGCCGCTCTCGCCCCGCCCGGGTAGATTTCATGTGTCCCTGGATGCAGCTGCCTTGGCTGGCCTGCAGGCGTGCGAGCACTGTATGTCGCCCAATTGCGCTGGCGCCGGGACCTGAGCGAACGTATCGACGCCTACTTGGCCAGGCTCTCCAAGCTGCTGCCAGCATTACTAAAGGCCGAAGTCACCTACGCGCTGCCAAGCGCTGACTACCCTTCGATATCTAACGCACCTCAGTTTCACCGCTCCGCACGGGGCGTGGATACAAGGCCAGCGTCGCTGTTATGACACGATCAGTCGAGAACTCTGCAATAGCGCGCTCGCGCCCGCGTGCTCCCATCTTGTGGCGCATTGGCGCGTTCTCCAAGAGGACACCAATGGCGGCGGCAAGAGCTTCGGCGTCGCGTTCAGGGACAAGCAGACCATTGTCGCCATGTCGCACCGCATCGCGGCATCCCGGGGTGTCGGTAGTCACGCAGGCACGTCCGCAGGCCATGGCTTCCAGGAGCACCTTCGGCAGCCCCTCGCGATATGATGAGGGCAAACACACGATGTGCGCCTGACTTAGTACCTCGGGCATGTTGGCGCGAGACCCCCACCAATCGATCGCTCCCTCGCGCACCCATGCGGCAAGCTCGTCAGCCGTCACAGAGGCCGGATTGCCCTCGTCGGGTGCTCCAGCCAGTACGAAACGTGCCCGCCCGCGAAGCGCCCGCGCTGCGGCCACGAACTCAGCCACGCCCTTGTCGCGCAGCAGCCGGGAAGCCATCAGCACTACAGGCATGCCATCCGGCTCAGGCTGGTGGGTGAAGCGCGAAACATCAACACCGGCACCCGGGATAAGGTGCAGTCGTTGACGTGCCACGCCAAGTGCCGCAACTGCCTCGAGGTCATCCGGGTTTTGCACGATGACTGCGCCTCGCGCTAACGCAAGACGCAGCACTCCGCCAAGCGTAAGGCGCAGCCAACCGAAACTGCCCCCGCTTACGAGGGAACTCCGCTCAGTCCAAACGTAGCCGAGTCCTGCTATGGCAGAGATGACCCGCGAAACACGCGCCAGACGTGCCGCCAAGGAACCGACTACAACTGGTCTGAGTGCCACATGATGGACAACATCTGGCCGCAAGCGTCTGTATATGCGTGCCAACGCGACGACTTCACGCGCTAGCCCGTAAGGATTCAGCCCGCGTCGATCCATGGCGAGCGGTACTACCGCGATACCAGCCGCCTCAATCTCGTGCCACGCCTGCGTGCACCGTGTCACCACGGTAACCTCCCAGCCCGCAGCGCGCGCTGCTTCTGCCAGCACCAGCCGGTGTGATACGAAATACCAGTCTTCGGTAACGAGGTATACAAGGTGGGGTTTCACAAGACACGCCTTGCGCGGAGAACGACCAGCCAGCACGCCAACCCAAGCACCGAGCCGACCAGCAACAGCGGGAAGCGCATTCGGTACAAAGTGCCAAGGTTCGTCACCACCAAGGCATAGACCACCGCCAACGATGCCGTGAACAGCATTGCTGTCCATAACGCAGGGGACACGTGTCTACCGCGCGTCAGCATAAGCAATGCAATACCAGCAAGCGCGACATAGAAAAACAGCATCTCCGCAGCGGCCACCAGTCGCATGACCGTGCCTCCGGGCGAGGCTGACGCGGTGAACCATTGGGATGGGAACGGAGCGAACAAGGCAAGCTGCACTGCCCGTGGCAGGTAAAGAAGCAGGTCTGTTCGATCTGCGAGACTCACATTCAAGTCGATGTTCGAGCCGGCATCAGGGAAGCTCATACGGAAAAGCTCTCGTGCGCAGGCAAGGCCCGCGAACAGCCGGTCGACGACGGGGAAGACTAGGGGAGGCTCCCATACCGCACACGGTGGCGTGGTGGCCGCAGAGGAGACGGGGGAGGAGACGGGGGAGGAAACGGGCTCCGCCGGGGCGGTGCCAACCCGCTCCACACCGGCGAGTATCAAGAGAGCGCAAAGCATCGACGCCAGCCAACGCGGTCGCCGCAGTAGCATTCGGCGGTGGACGCACAGCAGAGCAAGCATGGCGCAGCCACTGGCCAGGATCATCATCTTTACGCCATAGGGCCGTACGACCCACATGAGCAGAGCACCGGATACGACTGCCGTCAGCCCGGCAGCGGCGAATCGATCGTCATTTACCTGAGCGTGTCGCCACCAGAAATGCAGCACCAGCAGCGTGCCAGCGATGGCGAAAACGTCTTTGTGGATCTGCCCCCAGATTGTCACTGTCGATGGAAACAGCAGCGTCGGAAGAATCGCGAGCAGCGCCAGTCGGCGATCCTTGGTCACTGCCAGCGCCAATTCATGGAGCAGGCAGACAATCAACGCATATAAAGCGGCGTTGACCGGCAGGAATACCCACGGCGCGTGCACCCCGGTGAGCGCGTAGAGCGCAGCCGCCATCCCAACGGGAGCCTGGCCGCCCGGACTAAGCTCCCACGCCTGCCACCCCTCAGCGGCGATGGTTCGTGCGAGCGCATCCGCCAGCGAGTGAAATTCGACCCAGTCACCGCCTGCCAGCAGTCCGTGCCCCGCGTGCCAAGGGGTGGCTGGAAGCAACACCCCCTGCAGGAATGCACCGGCACCGAGCACCCAAGCGAATACTGTGGTGTAGACCAGTAGTCGAGTCATCGCCAACGTTCTCGCCAGGCAGTGAACATTAGGATGTCCCAAAGTGGATAGGCCCAATTGCGCTGGCCGCTCAGGTGTTCGGCCCAGCGGGTGCGGATCGGCCCCGGGTCAAGATCCCCGTCCCGGCGAAGACGATCGGCGTCGAGAAGATCCTCCGCCCAGCCACGCAGCGGGCCACGCAACCAAGCGTCGATCGGTACACCGAAACCCATCTTTGGGCGTTCGACCAGTTCTCGTGGAACATAGCGGTGGAGCAGCTGGCGTAGCAGCCATTTTCCTTGTCCGCCGCGTAGCCGCATCGCAGGAGGTAGTCTCCAAGCGAACTCCATTACCCGGTGATCGAGTAGCGGCACACGAGTCTCGAGCGAGACCGCCATGGCAGCGCGGTCAACCTTCGTGAGGATGTCGTCGGGTAGGTAGGTGACCGTGTCCAAGTACATCATGCGGAGCGCGAATTCCTCCTCACGAAGCCATCGTTCAGGGTTAGTCACCGCGGTAGGTGGCTCTTGAACGTCGGGCATCAGTCGAGAGGGATCATCCCAGTGAGACACCAACCCCAGGTACAGGTCTTCGGGGTGGTGCGCGGAAATTAATCCCGCTGCCTTGTGGATCTTGTCACCGGCCAGCATCACGCGCAGCCGTCTCGGCAGCAGCGGTTGGATCGTCGCGTATATGCGGTCCCAAGTGCGAGGGGAGGGGGCAGTCGCCAGGGCCGCCAGCGCACGCCGAAGTGGCTGTGGCACCGGATGCAGGTATCGCCACAGCGTCTGAGCCCAGAAATAGCGATTGTAGCCGCCAAACAACTCATCGCCGCCATCACCAGTCAGCGCTACGGTGACGTGTCGGCGCGCGAGTGCGCAGACGAGATGGGTGGGGATCTGTGACGAGTCACCGAACGGCTCGTCATACAGGTCGGGCAGCGTGGAGACTAAGGCGAGAGCGTCCTCGGAGGTCACGTACCACTCGGTATGCTCGGTGCCAAGGTGCTGTGCCACCATCTTCGCCTGCGCCGCCTCGTCGTACCCACTTTCTTGAAAGCCGATGGTGAAGGTTCTCACTGGGCGCGACGAGTGCGCCTGCATCAACGCCACCACGGTCGAGGAATCAATGCCGCCAGAGAGCAACGCCCCTAACGGAACGTCGGCGAGTTGCTGGCCAGTGATGCTCTGCACGAGCAATTTCTCGAGTTCGTCGGTGGCCTCGGTCTCATCGCCAAGAAATGGATCAACGCTGCCTTGTTCAGCCACGTCTCGCGCAGACCAGTAGGTATGCGTTGCTCCTGGCCCGCCTATCGATCCACCGGCAGTGAAAGCCACGAGACAACCAGGAGGCAGTTTCCAGACGTCCTGGTAAATACTCCACGGCGCAGGAACGGCGTTGTGGCGCAGGTAGAGCGCCAGCGCGCGACGTTCGATGCGTCCGACGAAGCCGGGGAAGGCTCGCAGCGCCTTGAGTTCCGATCCGAACAGCAGCGCCCCCCCAGCCCAGCCGTAGTAAAAGGGCTTTTCGCCGAACCGGTCGCGCGCAAATGTAAGCGTACGCGTCTGACGGTCCCACAGCGCGAGAGCGAACATGCCAACCGCCCTTTTCAGCGCTGATTCGATTCCCCAGGTTTCGAACGCGGCGAGCAATGTTTCCGTGTCGGAATGGCCACGCCACGCAGGCGCTGCACCTCGTTCATTTAATTCACGTCGTAGATCGACATGGTTGTAAATCTCGCCGTTATAGGCGATCACATAACGGCCGCCAGCCGAAGCCATCGGCTGATGCCCAGCGGGAGAAAGGTCCAGAATTGCGAGCCGCCGATGCGCAAGCGCCACGCCAGCAGCCTCGTCAAGCCATATGCCGTCGTCGTCAGGTCCGCGATGCATGAGGGTGTCTGCCATGCGCCGCGCGAGTGCACCCGCATCTCGTGGCCACGAGCCATCGACGCTAAGGAAGCCGGTCAGACCACACATGGCCTCGCCTTCGCGCAAGTGGGGGAAAGACGGCAGACCGAACGCAAAACTAGCTCTGCTGAGCTGAGGTAAAGGAAGAGGATGGAATTCATTTCGGCGCCAGCGGAGGGGATATGAAAACAACACTGGCCTTCAGTAAGCCAATGCATATGAGACCCTAAGTTACTACCTTCGCTTCCCTACTTCACAAGCAAGGCGGGAACTGTCTGACAGGGGGAAGGGTGACGTCTCGTGACTGCAAGTTTCGCCTGATTGTGGAAACCAATCAGCGCCTGCGATGAACATGCAGGAAACATTGCAGACTGGCCTCAGCTCGCGGAGCAGAGCCGTAGAAGGCAACGGAGCCATACAAAGCACGTATTTCACTCGAAAAAAATGGTTCGTGGAGGGTGATCGTACCAGTTAAATCTCGGTTTACTGAGAAGGTGGTCATCGTCGCTGACGAACACGAAAAAACACCCGCGCCATCGCCAGCACTTTCACTCCAGCGAATAAGTAAAACTCAAGCATAGATTTTACCGCCTTCGCGGGGGCCAGTAATGCGATCAGCACACGATTTGCGCCTTGGGAGATGCGTAAGTGTGCGAGATAGAAAGATACGGGGTGCAGCCCGGTAAGTCGGAGCAACCATCCCCCACGGCCTGCCGAAACCGACGGAACCTTTGCCCTCCAGTTCACCCGATACATGGTGGGTGCACCGGAAAACATGTGCAGCCCTCCCTGCCGCACGATAGATTGCAGGAACAACGCATCGTTCCACCAGAAACCGGTGTCAGTAAGCAAGGGCCAATTTGCCGCCAAAAGGTGCTCTTTGCGGAATAAGCCGTACATCAACATGCACTTAAAATACGGCTCCCTGGCCATAAAAAAACTGCATTCTGCGCCTGCTCGGTAGAGAAGGTTGGTGTGCAGCTCATAAACAATGGTCTCGCCATCATCCATCACGAAAATCACTGACCCAAGCGCGCATGCGAGAGTCTCATCCTGCTCAAGTACGTTTGAGGTTCTGAGGAGGAACGAGTCCGCACGGAAGTCGTCGCAAGCAGCCCAAACGAAGAAATCGTGCCGGCTGGCATCAAGAACGAAGCGAAAGTTCGCTGCCGCCCCAATGTTTCGTTCCTGACGCACATAACGGATCCGCTCGTCGCGATGTGCGTACTCCGCACAGATCTCCGCCGTTTGATCCGTGGATGCATTGTCGGAGATGATCAGCTCGAAATTTGGGTGGCTTTGCGCCAGAATCGATTCGATGGCCTGGCGAAGGAACCGCTGGCCATTGTACACGGGCATCCCAATGCTGATTGGGCGCAGTGCTGGCGAAGGGTCAGATTTCGTCGTGGGTGCTGGAAGCATCAACCTTCCTTTGCGATTCGTAGGCGCAGCCCAATCTCTTGCCGTAACGTTGGCGTAGCCGTTGCGGCGGCCACTAAGGCCAAACCACCGGTGGCCAGCACAGCAAGTAGTTGCGAATGGGTCCCTGCCGGATCGGGAAATGCGAGGTTGGCCGCTGCCGCCGCTGAAACCGACGCAATTCCCGGCGCGAGTATGCTGTCACGATACCATCGCCATTTCTCCCCAACGAGGATGCGGCGGAACATCCAGTGCACTCCTATGAGCAGGTAACCCGCATTGAGCAGCATCCAAAGTGCTGCCGCTCCGATAGCGCCGAAAAGTGGTACGACGATGAAAGTGGCTGGCAGGAGAACGAGGATTGCCGCGATGTTTATGCGAACTGTGAGGCCCGCCCAGCCGTGTGCGAGCTGGGCGCGGTACGGCAACGACATGAATGCATTAAGCAGATTTCCAAAAAGCAGCAACTGCGTAATTGGTGCTGCATCTGCGGCAAGCGCCGCATCGTGCAACCATAGCTCGAGCAGTGGGCGAGCGTGCAGTATGCCAGTGAGCCCAGCGCTAAGAACGATTACAGCTAAAGTTTGTGCTCCGAGGTGGAAGGTGTGCGCAAAGCCGGCCGGATCACCGCCCCCCTGCAATGCGCAAAGCCGCGGGAAAAATGCATCTCCGACCGGCATGGCAAGTAATAATACTGCCGCCGCGGCCATGGAGGCCAATGAGTAGATACCGAACACATTGAGCGGTAGTAGGTAGGAAAGTATCAATGGCGTGGTTTGGGTGAGCAGAACGGCTGTCAGCCCAATGGCAATCATTCCGGCTGCAAACCGGCGCAGGCCTGTGTGAGCTGCACGCCGAAAGTGTCCGGAGGTTCCGCAGGCACGGCGCGTGCTGACACTTAGCAGCGCGATGGCAAAAGCGCTTGCGGCCGTCTGCCAGAGAAAAAAGGCAATCACCGATGCCTCGACCCACGTAACCACCACGGCTGCCCCGCCCCAGCGTACCAAGTTCGCAGTTCCGTGGATGACGTTAAACAAACCCTGTCGCTCAAGGCCCATTAGACCAGCGCGATATAATCCCTCGAGAAAGCGCAGACTCGCGAGCAATCCGATGAGTTGAAGTGAGTGAGTAACGGTAGCAGCGTCCAAGTGAACCGTTTGCAGCCAGTAGGTGGCCGCGAGTGGCCCTAGAAACATTCCCAATCCGGCGAATACTACGGAGATGCATAGCATCGGCCACTCAAAACTCCTTAGCAGATCCGCTGGTGGAGGCCTGCCGCTCCCACCGCCACGTGCCTGTGAGACAGCACGCGTGAAGATCGCCTGAACGCTGGTGTCGATTAGACCGGTCAGCGAGTAGACTAAGGTGTAAATTCCGATTAGTCCGTAGCCCTCGATGCCGAGTTGGCGCACATAGACCGGTGTAAACACGAGCGCGAGTAGTGCGGTTAAACCTTGTCCGCCAAGGTTGGCAAGCACGTTTCGGCTTAGCGCCATAAAAAAATCTGTCGGCGTCTATGCGCCGCAGGCTCGTGTGTCAGGCGTGCCTCACAAAATATCCAGAGCGACCAGAACCAGCGGGTCTGTCGCAATGCAGACTTCGAGTGATAACTGTTGTGAAGTGGGCGGATTTCCAAGTGTCGCTTCCACGTTAGAGGCTTGAAAATGAGCAGTGACGCGTGTCGCCTCTCACCGGCAAGGTTTTGCGCGACACGGGCATGCTCAGAGCCTGATCGAGACATCATTAACTGCCTCAGGGATTAGCGACCGACACTGGTGATTCCGGGAGCAGGCGCAACACAACGTCGACTTCACGGATCAATAGATCCTCGATGGTGTATTGCTGGAATTCGGGTGCCATTCGTGCGCGCGGGGTCGGTAGCGCCTGCCATGTTTCCTTCCTCGTGATAGCCGCGTCGAGGCCGGCGTTTTTGAACGCCGTGATATAGTCTGACAGCCTGAGTCGATTTGTGTAGAAACCTGCTTCGCGCATGAAGGCGGACTCCCAGAATCTCGTGGAAAATCGTAGGTTATTCAATGCCCCGCCAAGGTGGTCGGCAAGATCAATTGTATGGGAACATGCGCCGCCGGGTTTCAGGACACGTGCGGTCTCTTTGATGAGTTCCGGCAATTCGCGAACCGAGACGTGTTCCAGCACGGCGTGGGAGAAAATGAAATCAACGCTCTGACTCGGGAGTTCTTTCAATGACCGAAGCCCTTGTGTGGAATAAGCCGCATTCGATGCGTGCAGCAATTCTTCCAGGTTCGTCGTCTCGTCGAGTGTAGAGGACAGAGAGAGCGCGTCCCTGCGGAGGTGGGCAATCATGGTTCTGTATCTTTGCAGGTCACGGATGGCGAATCTGCCATCGTCAATTAGATGAACGCGACTGGCGCCGTATGCTTTCGCGACCAAGGCGGTGAACAGCGAGTCGCCGGGGCCAATCTCAAGAATTGTTTTGCCCGCCGGATCGATTTGCGCATTCCGTGTGTGGCGCAAGAAGATGCCTTGAGCATATTGCGGGTCGGTCATGTTGCCGTGGAGGAAGAGATTCAATCTTCGCCACGTGGGATACCCAAGCGGAAACCGCGAGAGGATGAGTTTGACAATTATCTTGAACCACCACGGAACGAGGCGCATCATTTGAACAAGGCTCGAGTGGGGATTTGGGTGATTGTGCAGGCTGGCGGCGATGCAGTCAAAACGTACGAGTGCACTTGGAGCGTTGCTGACGCAAGGCTATTTCGTTTTCACATGTAAGTTGCGACAGGCAAGTCCAGCCCTTGCTGCGCTCACGGCGGTCGCCCAGCGTATTTGGGTGCTACCTGGCGGATGCGGTGCGGTCGTCAGCCGTTCAGATCCCCAATCGGCCCGCCTGTAGCTTCAGCTTCCTCAGAGACGTGTCTTCCGGCGCGAACACTTCTGCGCGGCTCTCCGGACGAGGACCGTGTCCTGCCTATGCGGCCAGCATCGGGCGGCAGGAGTTCGACACCCGCAGGGTTGAACCGCCGCAATCTGTAGGGTCTTGTAGCGCCTGATCGAAAGGGACCGCATGACACGCAATGTGCGCGTGATGCTGCGCTCCAAGTTCTAGAGGCTGGCGCGTCATCCTTGCTGTGGAGCCAAAGTCAGGAATCTCGTCGGGCTGCGGGGCCGGCGGCTGCGTGTGGGCGACTGGTGGGTGAGCTACCGCGTGCTCAAGGACCGGGCGGCGATCTGGCCATCAAGAGCGGCGGCAGGGGGCAGTTGCCACCGCCCCTCGCAAGCCATGGCTATGATTCACAAGCCAGCGGAGGAATCGCGATGGGATTGTCCAGACGAGATGCAGAGCGTCATACCTACGGCGACTACCGGCGCTGGCCGGAGGCGGCGCGCTACGAGCTCATCGACGGGGCGGCCTATGCCATGGCCCCCGCGCCGAGCCGGCTGCACCAGGAGGTGCTGGGGGAACTGTTCCGGCAGGTGGCCAATGCGCTGCAGGGGCAGCCCTGCCGGCCCTTCATCGCGCCCTTCGATGTGCGCCTGCCGCGTGCGGGGGAGGCCGACGACGACATCGACACCGTCGTCCAGCCGGATCTTGCGGTGGTTTGTGATCCCGGGAAGCTCGATGAGCGCGGCTGCCGCGGGGCACCCGATTGGGTGGTGGAGGTCTTGTCGACGGCGACGGCCGGTCACGATCAGATCCTCAAGCGGGCGCTCTACGAACGCGCTGGGGTGCGTGAATATTGGTTGGTGCACCCGGTGGATCGGATCGTGACGGTCCATCGGCTGGAGGCTGACCGCTATGGCGTGCCGGAGGTGCGGGAGGTCAAAGGCCGCCAGCCGGTGGGGGTGCTGCCCGGGGTCGAAATCGACTGGGATGCGTTCGCCGCAGTTTTCGGGTCGTGATGGGCACAGCGCGCGCCCTCTGAGCGGGCGGTGGCGATGCCGCGCGTCCCGACCGGGATTGCCCTTTGGGCTGAAGCATGCCGATCTGGTGCTCGTCGCGCGGGTTGTGACTGCTGTTCGCGGATCCATCGAAAGCGGCGCCCCAGCTATCCTTGCTGATGACTGCACTTCGATCAGGAGAGGCCCATGGTTCAGCTTGACCGCATTACCCAGGATCCCAACGTGATGGGCGGGAAGGCGTGCATTCGCGGCATGCGGGTCACGGTGGGGATGATTGTCGGCCAGTTCGGTGCCGGTCGCAGCGTAGACGAGGTTCTGGCCGACTACCCATACCTCGAGCGCGAAGACATCCTGCAAGCGCTGCGCTACGCGGCTTGGCGCACCGAAGAGCGCGAGGTCGAGTTGTCACGCGCGTGAAGGTGCTCGTCGACATGAACCTGTCGCCGTGCTGGGTGAGCGTGCTGATGGGAGCCGGCATCGAAGCGGCGCATTGGTCGACGCTGGGCGCGCGGAACGCAACGGACGGGGAAATCATGACCTTCGCCCGGGCCAACGAGTACGTCGTCCTTACGCACGACCTGGATTTCAGTGCCATTTTGGCCGCTACGCAGGGCAGAAGTCCCAGCGTGGTGCAAATCCGCTCCGAGAACGTGAACCCCGCCGTGAACTACGCGCCGGTCATCGAGGCGTTGCGCCAGATGGG
>DNIF01000226.1 GCA_003485715.1 Gammaproteobacteria bacterium | reverse complement strand
TGGATGCCGGGAATACCCTGGCCGCCGTAAGCACCCGTCTGTATGCCATGGGTGCTGCCCGGGTGTACACCGCGGTACTGGTGACCAAGGATGTCCCGGCCCGACCGGGCCTGCAGGAGGCGGATTTCTCGGCCCTGCACGCGCCCAACCGCTGGCTGGTGGGTTGCGGGATGGATTACCACGGCTGGCTGCGCAATGCCCCGGGCATCTACGCGCTGCCGCCAGAACTGGAACACTGAGTCCCCGCTTACGGCGGGCTTCGGGAGCAGCGCGCGTCATGACCATCGCCCTCATCGGCGGCAGCGGCCTCGACCGGCTGCCCGGATTGACCATCACCGCAGAACATCTGATCGAGGACCGCTGGGGCCGACCCTCCGACGCCGTGCTGGAGGGGGACCTGGCCGGGCGACGGGTGCTCTTCCTCGCCCGTCATGGTCGCTCGCACCACCTGGCACCCCATCGCATCAATTACCGCGCGAACCTCTGGGCGCTGAAATCCCTCGGTGCGGAGCGCATCTACGCCTTCGCCGCCGTAGGGGGCATCACGGCGTCAATGACACCGGGGCGACTCGTGCTGCCGCACCAGGTCATCGACTACACCAGCGGGCGCGAGACTAGCTTCCTCGACGGCAGCGAGGGCCCGGTCGGGCACATCGATTTCACCGAGCCCTACACGCCAGGGCTGCGTCAGGATCTGCTGGCTGCGGCGATTGACGCCGGGCTCGATCTGCTGCCGATGGCGGTGTACGGGGTCACCCAGGGCCCGCGGCTGGAGACGGCCGCCGAGATCGAACGCATGGCACGCGACGGCTGCGATCTGGTGGGCATGACCGGGATGCCGGAGGCCGCCCTGGCGCGGGAGCTCGAGTTGCCCTATGCCTGCTGTGCCATCGTCGCCAACTGGGCAGCAGGCCGTGCCGGCAACGCCCTCATCAGCATGGCCGAGATCGACGCCGTGCTCGCCCGCGGCCGTGAGCAGGTGGAGCTTTTGCTGGCGCAACTGTTGGCTGGGGGCTGACAGACCCGAATCGGGGCTGAGGTCTGCTGCGGCAGCGGCCCGTCAATGAGCTGCAACGCCAACGACCATCGGCCGATACCTTTTTTTGAAGCACCTGACGGCTGTAGCGCTCACCAGATCACGATCCGAAGGAACCCGCGGATGACCTCCTCAATCGACCAGTTCCGCAGTTGGCTGGGCGGGCGACTGCTGCCGCGTGCGCAGGTGCCCGCACCCCGAACGAGCGACCATGAAGTCGCCACCCTCGTGCGCAAGCTCAGGCCCCGCGAGGGGCAACAGCCACTCATCCGCCTGGGTCCGGACGGCGACGGCGGTTACCTGGTGCCTGATGACCTGGCTGGCATCAAGGCCTGCTTCTCCCCGGGGGTCAGCCGGATCTCCGGCTTCGAGCGCGACTGCGCCGAGCGGGGCATGGAGGTCTACATGGCCGATGCATCAGTGGAAGGGCCCGCCGAGCAGCATCCGGCCTTCCACTTCACCCGCCGATTTCTCGGCACGAGCACCCATGGGCAGTTCGTCACCCTCCCGGACTGGCTGCATGAGTCGATCGGTGACAGCCCCGGCGATCTGCTGCTGCAGATGGACATCGAATCGCACGAGTACCCGGTCCTGCTCGCCACACCCGACGCCATCCTCGATCGCTTCCGCATCATCGTCATCGAGTTCCACTTGCTGCCGGAGCTATGGAATCGGCACTTCTTCGAGCTCGTGCAACCGGTCTTCGAGCGACTCCTGCGTACGCATTGCTGCCTGCACGTGCACCCGAACAACTACTCACCATCGGTGACCCGCGCAGGCATCACGCTCTTCCCCTTCATGGAGTTCACCTTTCATCGGCGCGACCGCACCGGCGAGACACGACCGGCCACGCGCTTTCCCCATCCGCTCGATCGCGACAACACGCGCCGGCCAACGGCCGTGCTGCCCCGTTGCTGGTATGCGGACTGAGCGCAGATCTCGCCGTCGAGGCCACCCCAGAGTTCACCTCATCAGGCCGCGGCCACGCGCTTGCCGAGCACCTCGAGCATTAGCTCCATGTGCGCGAGGCGATCGGCCGGCTCGGGCAGATTGCGCAGGATGCGCAGTTTATCGGCACCATCGAAGCGATAGTGCGGCTGATTGGACTGCACGAATTTCATCAGTGCCAGCAGATCCACCGCTGGATCCGGATCGAACTGGATGCGCCCACCCTGCGGCCCGATATCCACCTTGCGTATGCCGAGCGTGTGGGCCGCAAGCTTCATGCGCGCTATGGTGAACAGATTGCGGGCAGGCTCGGGCAGCGGGCCGAAGCGATCGATGAACTCGGCGCGGAGTTCCTCCAGCGAATCTGCCTCCTGCATTCCGGCGACGCGCTTGTAGAGCATGAGCCGTGTGTGGACGTCGGGAACGTAGTCCTCCGGGATCAGGGCGGGGACGCGCAGATCCACCTCCGGGCCGTGGTCCAGCGGGCGGTCGAGGTCCGGGATGCGACCGGCCTTGAGCGCCGCCACGGCGCGTTCCAGCAGCTCGCTGTAGAGGCTGAAACCGATCTCCTGGATGTGCCCGCTCTGGCCGTCACCCAGGATCTCGCCGGCGCCGCGGATCTCGAGGTCGTGCGACGCAACGGTGAAGCCCACGCCAAGCTCCTCGAGCGACTCGATGGCCTCCAGCCGCTTCTTCGCATCGCCCGCCAGATTCTTCACAGAAGGGATCAGCAGATAGGCATAGGCACGATGGTGGGAGCGGCCGACCCGCCCGCGCAACTGGTAGAGCTGGGCAAGGCCGAAACGATCCGCGCGGTTGATGACGATGGTATTGGCGGTCGGGATGTCGATGCCGGTCTCGATGATGGTCGTGCAGACGAGCACATTGAAGCGCTGATGGTAGAAGTCGAGCATGGTGCGCTCGAGTTCACGCTCCGGCATCTGCCCATGCGCCACGCGCACGCGGGCCTGCGGCACCAGGGCCTCGACCTTCTCCGCCAGTTCGAAGATGTGCTCGATGTCGTTGTTGACGAAGTACACCTGCCCACCGCGACCGATCTCACGCAGCAGGGCCTCGGACAACAGGCCGTTGTTCCACTCGCGCACGAAGGTCCGGATGGCGAGGCGACGGGCCGGTGGCGTGGCGATCACCGACAGCTCGCGGGTACCTGACAAGGCCATGCTGAGGGTGCGCGGGATGGGCGTTGCCGTCAGCGTGAGGATGTCCACCTCCGCCCGCAGGCTTTTGAGACGCTCCTTCTGACGCACGCCGAAGCGGTGCTCTTCGTCCACGATGACGAGCCCAAGCCGTTTGAACTGCACATCCTCGGCGAGCAGCTTGTGCGTGCCGATGACGATATCCACCTGCCCTTCGGCCAGCCCCTCGAGTATCCCGCCCTCCTCCTTCTTCGAGCGGAAGCGCGAAAGGCTCTCCACCCGGACCGGCCAGTCGGCGAAGCGATCACGGAAGTTCTGATAGTGCTGCTGGGCGAGCAGCGTGGTGGGCACCAACACCGCGACCTGCTGGCCGGCGTGGGTGGCGACGAAGGCGGCACGCATGGCCACCTCGGTCTTGCCGAAGCCCACATCGCCGCAGACCAGCCGATCCATCGGGCGGGTGGAGCGCATGTCGGCCAGCACGGCCTCGATGGCGGCAAGCTGATCGGGCGTCTCCTCGAAGGGGAAGCCGTCGGCAAAGGCGCGATAGGCCTCGCGATCGATTTCGACTGCGCGCCCCTGCCGCGCCGCCCGCCGGGCATGCAGTTCCAGCAACTCCACAGCCACATCGCGGATGCGCTGGGCGGCGCGCTCACGTGCGCGCGACCAGGCACTGCTGCCGAGCTTGTGCAGTGGTGCATGCTCCGGATCCATGCCGGCATAGCGCGAGACCATCGCGAGCTGGTTGACCGGCACATAGAGCTTGTCGCCCTCGGCGTATTCGAGATGCAGGAACTCGCCGCGAATACCACCGGCCTCGAGCGTGACCAGACCAAGATAGCGCCCCACACCGTGCTGTTCGTGCACCACGGGTGCCCCGATGCTGAGCTCGGTGAGGTCGCGGATGATGCTTTCTGGATCGCGCGCGCTGCGTTTGCGCGCCTTGCGCTGGGTGACCCGCTCGCCGTAGAGCAGAGGCTCGGCGATGACGGCAATTCCCGCTGCCGGCAGCCAGAGACCGGATTCGAGGGGTGCCACGGCGAGGGCCAGCACTTCTTCGCTGGCGAGGAAGGCGGCCCAGTCCGGGAGTAGCCGTGGCTTGAGGCCCTGCCCCTTCAGCAGATCGAGCAACACCTCGCGCCGCCCCGCGGACTCCGCCAGCAGCAGCACCCGGCCGGGCTGACTCGCGAGGAAGGCACGCAGGCGCCAGACGGGATCAGGAGCGCGCGGTTCGAGCACCAGCGTCGGCAGACCACCCGAGCGCTGATCGGCCTCAGGCAGGGGGTCATCGGCCCCGGCCACCTCAGCCGCGGCAACCTCCTCGATGCGCACCGCCGGCCAGCGGCGCGTGGCGCCCATGAACTCATCCGAGCGCAGGAAGAGCTCTTGCGGGCGCAGGATCGGGCGCTCCGTGTCGTGACGATACTGCTCCCAGCGCTCGCTGGCCGCGGCGAAGAAGGTGTCTGCGGCGGCCTGCACGCCCGAGTCCAGTACCAGGGTGCAGTCCTCGGGCAGGTACTCGAAGAGTGTGGCCGTAGCGTCGAAGAAGAGCGGCAGGTAGTACTCGATCCCGGCCGGGGCCATCCCGGCGCTGACATCCTTGTAGACCGGACAGTCGCTGGCACGGC
>DNIF01000117.1 GCA_003485715.1 Gammaproteobacteria bacterium | reverse complement strand
AGGCTGTCTGCAGCACACAGACATGTGCCTCCATGCCCAGCAACACCAGCTCCGTTCGCTGATCCTCGCTGGCCAGGCTTGCCTCGACCGCTTCGAGCCCGGCCAGGGAGAAGCGCGTCTTCGCCACGGGTGAGAATCCCGCAGGCAGCAGATCGCGCAATTCGGCCAGGGTGCCTCCCAGACCGGTTGGGTATTGCTCGCTTACCAGTAGAGGAACGCCGAGCCTGGCGGCCGCCGTCACCAGTAGCCGCGCGTTCTGGACGACGCGACTCAGAACCTTGGCCGGCATGGCCGCGCAAAGCCGTTCCTGTACGTCGATGACAATCAGTTGCGCACGGGCGGCATCGGATAAATGAAGGGGTACGGTGGTGGTCGTGTTCATCGGCGGGCCGGTTGTGTGTCCTGGCTGAAGAGCGGGCTGTCGGAGCCGTCGGCTGCGCGCTTGCCGGCGAGGAAGCGATCGAGCGCGACGAGGATGACCGGATCGAGGGTTCCGGCCGCCTCGCGCAGGCGGATGGTCGCGAGGATGTAGTCGTAGCGCGCGCGCGCATAATCGCGTCGTGCACGGGACACATCGCGTTCCGCCACCACCAGATCGACGGTGGTCCGGGTTCCCACCTCGAAGCCAGCCTGGGTGGCCTCGAGCGAGGTCTGGGTGGAGACTACCGCCTGCCGCAGGGCACGGATCCGGCTAACGCCATTTACCACCGCGTTGTAGGCGTCGCGCACACCCCGATGGATTTCGCGCCGCGTGCGTTCGAGGGCGTGGATAGCAACGCTGTGTCGGGCACTGGCCTCGCGTGTGCGTGAGCTGATGTCCCCGCCCATGTAGAAGGGCACGTTCACCTGCAGACCGATGTCGCCAGCCATGATCTCGGCGTCGCCGAACTGACCGCCGAAACGGCGGAAGCCGGCGCTGCCCACGGCATCCACCGTCGGATAGCGCGCAGCCTCGGCCACATTGATGCCGAGGCCGGCTGCTTCGGTGTCGGCCAGCGAGGCCGCCACGCGCAGGTTCTGTTTCAGCGCGGTCTCGGTCCAGGAGTCGATATCGGCCGGCTCCGGCAGGGCGGGCTCGAACTCGGCCGAGAGTGGCATCAGCTCCTCGTGATACTCACCGGTGATCTCGCGCAGGGCCTCACGGGCCTCGTTGACCTCGTTGGCGGCCGCAATGGCCGTGGCGAGTGCCAGATCGTAGCCGGCCTGAGACTCCTGGACATCCGTGATGGCGATGAGGCCGACGTCGAAGCGCTCGCGGGTCTGCTCGAGCTGGCGGGAGAGGGAATCCTGTTCCGCTTCGGCAAAGCTCAGGTTGTCCTGTGCGCCAAGGACATCGAAGTAGCGTTCCACCACCCGTGTGACCAGCGACTGGCGCGTGGCATCAACGCGCAGTTCCTGGCCGCGGATCTGAGTGTCGGCCTGGGAGAGCCGGGCGCGGCGGTCGGCACGGTAGATGGGCTGGGCAAGGTTGATGCTCCAACTGCGACCATCGAAGCCCACGCGGCCGGTGCCGAAGTCGGCGACGATGTCCTGATAGTTGAAGTTGACGGCACCAGTACCGCGCAGGGTCGGACGACTGACCCGGGCCTCGGCCTGTGGGCGCAGTTCACGGGTGGCACCCAGGGTGGCGCGTTCTCCGGCGAGCAGTGGATCGGAGGCCTCCGCGGCAGTGAACACCTCACTCAGCGTGACGACTACGGCCGCTGCCTCGGTGGCGAAAAGGCAGGCCACCAGCAAGGCAAGGACGGTGTTGGTGCCGTGCCTCGCGGCCGCACGCAGGGGTGAGTTCCCTGGCCTACTATGCGGGGCAGGCGGTCGCGACGAATCGTCTAGGCGCACGGCGGTAAGCCCATCGATGCGTTGCCCGCCCGCGGATGCATCAGAGGGTGAAGCGCGAGCGGGGCTCTGCGCCCTTGAGGGGCGCGAGCAGGGTTTCGAACAGGACCTCGCTGCTGTACGTATCGTCGCCCAGTCGGGTGATGAGCCGCGCCGCCATGACCGGGGGCTGTCCGACCACGATGAACAGCCTGCCACCGGGGGCTAATTGTGCGAGCAGGGCAGGATCCACCTCGGCGACCGAGCCCGTGACGGCAATCACATCGTACGGACCTTCGGCTGGCCAGCCATGCAGGCCATCGCCCAGATGCAGGCGTACGTTTCGGCCCCAGGCCCCGGCAAGACGCTGCCGGGCAGAGTGATGCAGTTCCGGCTCGATCTCGACGCTCAGGACAGATCGGCAACTGCGCCCCAGCAATGCGGTGACGAAGCCGCAGCCGGTGCCGATCTCGAGTGCCCGCTCACCCGGTTGGGGTGCAAGCGCCTGCAGCATGCGCGCCTCGGTCTTCGGGGGCATGGTGTACTGGCCGCAACCGATGGGGATGGCACTGTCGCTGTAGGCCAGGCGGCGATAGGCGGCGGGCATGAAGTGCTCGCGCGGAAGCTCCGAGAAGGCGCTCAGTGTGTACGTGTCCAGTACATCCCAGGTGCGCAACTGCTGGGCCACCATGTTAGTGCGGGCTAGCTCGAAATTCATGCGTTAACCCATTGAGTCGTAAGGTTTGAAATAGCAGAGACACCCACAAGCAGTATATGTGCTAGCTTCCTGATCGGCTAGGGGTGCCGGGCATTGCCGGCTGAGACATACCCTTTGAACCTGAACCGGCTCGTACCGGCGTAGGGAAGTCTCCGCACCGCCTTCGCATGGTGCGGCGTGCTCTCTCTTGCGCACCCCGGCCGACTCCGCAATCCCACCTCAGTGAGCAACGGTCACCATGGCAGCGCATCCCGAAGCAGAACCCACGACTGGTCTTGGTCGGCGTCGTGGGGAACCCTACCCCGCGAGTCGCAAGGTCTATGTACCTCTTCGCGACACCCCCCGCGGCGTGCCCATGCGCAGTGTCAGCCTTGCCCCGACGGAGCGTCGCGGCCTGATGGTGCCGAACCCGGATGTGCTGCTCTACGACACCTCCGGTCCCTACAGCGACCCCACCCAGGATCTCGACCCCGCTCGTGGCATCGAGTGTGTGCGTGAGCGCTGGATCGAACAGCGCCGTGACACGGTTCTGCTGCCGGGGCCGAGCTCACGCTACGCGCAGGAACTCGCGGCCCGAGCCCGTGCCGAGGGGTTGCACTTCCCGACCCCGGTGCGGGTGCGCCGCGCGGCACCCGGCCAGAACGTCACGCAACTGCACTACGCTCGGCGCGGGATCGTCACGCCCGAGATGGAGTTCATCGCCATACGCGAAAACGGGCGGCTGGAGGCGCTCCGCGAGGCCACCACAGAGATGCCGCGTCGTCGGCATGCCGGTCATGGCTTCGGCGTGCGTCTGCCTGAATCCATCACGCCGGAGTTCATCCGGCAGGAGGTCGCGCGCGGGCGCGCCATCATTCCGGCAAACATCAACCACCCGGAAAGTGAGCCCATGATCATCGGGCGGATGTTCCGCGTGAAGGTGAATGCCAACATCGGCAACTCTGCGGTGACCTCCTCCATGGCCGAGGAGGTGGACAAGATGGTGTGGGCGACGCGCTGGGGTGCGGACACGCTCATGGACCTCTCCACTGGGCGCCACATCCACGAGACCCGCGAGTGGGTGGTGCGCAACTGTCCGGTTCCGGTCGGTACGGTGCCCATCTATCAGGCGCTGGAGAAGGTGGACGGTCGGGCAGAAGAACTCACCTGGGAGATCTTCCGCGACACCCTGATCGAGCAGGCCGAGCAGGGCGTCGATTACTTCACCATTCATGCCGGGGTGCGCCTGCCGTTCATCCCGCTCACTGCGGGCCGTGTGACCGGGATCGTCTCCCGCGGTGGTTCCATCATGGCCAAGTGGTGTCTTGCCCATCATCGCGAGAACTTCCTCTACACCCATTTCGAGGACATCTGCGCGATCATGCAGGCCTATGACGTGGCCTTCTCACTGGGTGATGGGCTGCGCCCCGGCTCTATCGCGGATGCCAACGACGAGGCGCAGTTCGCTGAACTCGATACGCTGGGGGAACTCACCCGCGTGGCCTGGAAACACGACGTCCAGGTGATGATCGAGGGGCCCGGTCACGTGCCCATGCAGCTCATTCACGAGAACGTCAGCCGTGAGCTGGAAGTCTGCGACGAGGCCCCCTTCTACACGCTGGGCCCGCTGACCACGGACATCGCACCGGGCTACGACCACATCACCTCGGCCATCGGTGCCGCGATGATCGGTTGGTACGGCACGGCCATGCTCTGCTACGTGACACCGAAGGAACATCTGGGCCTTCCGGATCGCGAGGACGTCAAGCAAGGCCTCATCGCCTACCGCATCGCGGCGCACGCGGCAGATCTCGCCAAGGGACATCCTGCGGCGCAACTGCGCGACGACGCGGTATCGCAGGCGCGTTTCGAGTTCCGCTGGGAGGACCAGTTCAATCTGGCACTCGATCCCGAGCGGGCGCGCGAATACCACGACGCTACCCTGCCCAAGGAGGGGCACAAGGTGGCGCACTTCTGCTCCATGTGTGGGCCACGTTTCTGTTCGATGCAGATCACCCAGGAGGTCAGGGAGTATGCTGCGGCCGCTGCCAAAGTGGACGCAGCCGGCATCGAGCAGGGCCTCGCCGCGAAGGCACGCGAGTTCACCGCCGGGGGTGGCGAGATCTACGTCGATGATTGAGGATGCACGCCGAGAACACGGCACTGCTTGCGGCCGGTGGACGCCCGTCTCGCCGCACCCGAAACGCTGAATCTCTGGCCCCGGACCGGGGCATCGAGGAATAATCCATGCAGTTTTTTCCCGCGACCAACTTCATCGGCTCGGCCTCGCTGGTGCTGCTCTCGGCGCTGCTTCAGGTACCTGTGGTCAAGGCTGCGGACATCGACTGGTCGGTGCTGCTGGCGTCACCCGAACGCACGGCGAAAGAGCGAGCCCGCGATGTACATCGTCATCCAGCGGAGACACTCGGCTTCTTCGGTGTACAGCCGGACGACACCGTGGTGGAGCTTCTGCCGGGAACCGGCTGGTACACCGCGATTCTGGCACCTCTGTTAGCCGAGCGGGGTCGGCTCATCGTGGCGACCCCGGGTGCGGA
>DNIF01000116.1 GCA_003485715.1 Gammaproteobacteria bacterium | reverse complement strand
TAGACAGGTAGATGTCCTTGCCCGGTACGGGTGGGGTACGTTCGAGCACCCGCAGGGAGCGTCCCTGCGCATTCACCTCCACCTGCTGGTAGCCGACGCGGCCATGGAGTTCGGCCTCGTAGGCGCGTTCGACGCCGACCTTTCCATGATGGGTGGTGGCGGCATAGTTGGATGGGTCAGCCTGCGCCAGTTCCTTTTCGTCGATGCGCCCCACATAGCCAAGTACGTGGGTGTAGAGTTCACCTTGCGGGTAGTGCCGGGTGGGAGTGGCAACGATGTGCACGGCAGGAAAGCGATGCCGGTCCAGCGCAAACCGCGCGACCTCCTCTGCAGTGAGGCCCGGTTTCAGCGGGATGTCATCGAAGCGACGTTTGCGGCGGCGCTGCTCGTGAAACCTCTCGATGTGCTCTTGATCGAGGGCCATCACCGCGCCGAGCTCCGCGAACAGCGTGTCGTAGTCCGTGACCTGCTCAGGCACGACCACCAAGTCGAAGGACGGGCGATTGTCTGCAATCAGCACACCGTCCCGGGTGTAGACCAGCCCACGGCCAGGTGCGAGCGGCTGTACCCGCACCCGATTGTCGTTGGACAGGGTGGCGTAATGTGACTGGCGCCAGACCTGCAAATCGACTACGCGCGCCAGCACATAGAGCTGCAGTGCCACCATCACCAGCACGGCAACCCAGACCCGCAGGCGCAGGCTGCGCACGACACGCTGGTGATCCTGCAGTGGCTGGAGGGAACTCACGGTTACGCATACCTGCGGATGTGGCCCCGAGACATCGGGCGATACCACTGGGTGAAAACTGCAACAGCCACGACTATCCGGAGGGCCACAGGTTTCAGGGCCAGCGGCGACCTGGGCCGGCAACCCGGCACGTGCACCGGTGTCCGCAGCGGGCCGTGTGGCGCCGAGGCGGCGGCCTGGGCCGAGCTCTCTTCAGCGACTCGCACGGCGGCGCAGATCGCGCAGCACGATGAAAGCGAGCGGCCACAGCAGCAGCGTGGAGAACGCAGCGGGTAGTGTGTTGTAGACATGGGGAGGGTGTCCGGTGAGCCCCCTGAGCCATCCGGTAGCCAACGGGATGACGGCCAGGGCGATGCCGAGCAACAAGGATTGATGCATGAACGAATACATCCGCAGACGCCGGTGCTCATGCAAAACCAGCCATGCAAGCAGAGTCAGCACGAAGGCAGAGTGACCAAGCAGCCTGTCCTGAAGGGTGTCGAGACACAGACCGAGGATCCAGGCATGCGCCAGACCGCAACGTTCCGGCAGAGCGAGTGTCCAGTAGGCCAAGGCCAAGGCAAGCCAATGCGGACGCCAAGGCTCGGCCCACTCTGGCATCGGCAGCAACATCAGGACCAGGGCCAGGGCCAGCGTCGTGTAAAGCGTCAGAGGCAGCCGCCAGGTTGCTGGCTTCACGGTCCGGGCTCCCCGCCACCGTTGACGCTGAGTGGGTTGCCGTCGGTCTGATCCGTGTCGGCTGGGGTGCCATGGTCTGGCCAGAGCAACAGCACTTCACGTGATCGCAACATGCTTGCGGACGGCTCGGCCAGCACGCGCGCAAAGGGAGATACGGGGTCCATCTCCACGCTGACGACCTTCCCAACCGGGTAGCCTGGCGGGAAGCGTCCACCGAGCCCGGAGGTGACCAGCAGATCACCCTGTACGAGATCCGCGTTGTTGGGCACGTAGGCAAGCTCGAGCAGGGTTCCGAGGTTCGTCCCGACAGCGATGGCGCGGACTCCCGAGCGGTTGTTCTCCACCGGCAGCGCATGCGTGGCATCCGTTATGAGCAACCCGATGCTGCGCGAGGGCATGACCCGCACGACCTGGCCCATGACGCCAGACGCGTCAACGAAGGGTTGCCCCACGAATACTTCGTCACGTGCGCCCCGATTGAGCAGTACCTTCTGTACCCCGGGCTCGAGAGCCGATGGAAGCAATTCGGCGACGAGCAGGCGATCACCCAGGTCAAGCGAAGCGCCGAGCAACTCGCGCAGACGCATGTTCTCGCTCTCCAGTGCGGCATATTTCTGCGAGCGGACTGTCAGAATGAGGTTGTCCCGTTCGAGCACGCGCAGTCGCTCGAGCAGCTCGGCACGCGGCGTCACGCCGAAATCCCACCATCGGTACAGGGCAAAGGGCACCTGCTCCACGAGATACAGCGGTGAAACGACGACCCCGATCGTCTGGCGCAGGTACGCGACGGCCTGGGAGCGCCCATCGAGGGCCATCAGCAGAAGCGCGAGCGCCAGCCACGCCACCAGCCGCAGGTGCAGGAAGCGCTGCCGCAGAAACAGGGGCTTGTGCTCGACCACGAAACGTGGACCCGGTCGGTACTACTTGGGCAGCGTCAGCACCTCTGACCCATGTTCTTCGAGCATCTCGAGGAAACGCCCGCCCCCTCGCGCCACACAGGTAAGCGGGTCCTCAGCGACGAACACTGGCAGCCCCGTTTCCTCACGGAGGAGCCGGTCGAGGTCACGCAGCAACGCGCCCCCGCCCGTCAGCACCATGCCCCGGTCGGCAACGTCGGAGCCCAGTTCGGGAGGCGTTTTCTCGAGGGCCGTTTTCACTGCACCAACGATCCCGGACAGTGGCTCCTGCAAAGCCTCCAGGATCTCGTTGCTGTTGAGAGTGAAACTGCGTGGCAGACCCTCCGCGAGATTGCGCCCCTTGACCTCGATCTCGCGCACCTCGTTGCCCGGGTAGGCACAGCCGATCTCATGCTTGATGCGCACTGCGGTGGCCAAACCGATGAGACTGCCGTAGTTGCGAGCCACGA
>DNIF01000184.1 GCA_003485715.1 Gammaproteobacteria bacterium | reverse complement strand
TGAAGGGCGCGCCGAAACCGCTCATCTATCGCTGGCTCCGGCGGGGCGAGGTGCGGCTTAACGGCGGGCGGGCCAAGCCCGACACCCGCGTAACGGCGGGCGATCGGTTGCGACTGCCGCCTTGGCAGCCGGTCGCTGTCGAGTCGGGTGCGCCACCCCCCGCAAGTCTCAGCGAGCGTTTGCGCCATGCCACCCTCTACGAAGGGGACGGCCTCATCATCATCGACAAGCCATCCGGCATTCCCGTGCACGCGGGCAGTGGCCTGCGTTTTGGCGTGATCGAGATACTTCGCGCCCTGCGTCGGGATCTGCCCTACCTTGAGCTGGTGCACCGACTCGACCGTGCGACCTCCGGCTGCCTGCTGCTGGCCACCGATCCGGCGCGCCTGCGCCAACTCAATCGGGCGATCGCCGGTCCGGACGTGGGGAAGCGCTACCTGGCGCTGCTCGCCGGAGTGGCCAACTTCACGCGGCAACGGGTGACGGCACCGCTCACGCGCGGGCTCGATGAGGCCGGCGAGGGATATATGCACGTCGCCCCGGACGGGCAGGCGGCCGACACCACCTTCATTGTTCGCGAGCAACTGCCCACTGCCACCCTGGTGGAGGCGGAGCTGGGCAGTGGTCGCACTCATCAAATCCGGGTTCATGCCCAAAGTCTGGGTCTGCCCGTTGCCGGCGACGAACGTTACGGCAGCCCGGCGGTCAACCAGGAGCTCGCCCGTCATGGACTGCGCCGGCTGTTCCTGCACGCGTTCAGTCTGCGGCTTGCGCTGCCCGGGGAAGCGGTGCTGAAGTTCACCTCGCCCTTGCCGGCCGAACTCGAGGCCGTCCTCGCCCGCCTGCGCGGCGTGGTCGACCAGGGGGCGAGGGTACCGATGCGCTGATTGCCGCGGGTGGCCGCGGCCGGTCGTCCCTCCCCAGCGCCGGTACCGGTGCGGGCGTTCGTTCGCACCTTCAAGTCACTTGCCATGAGGTTTGCTCCATCATGCAGAAGCCCCCCTCCTCACCCAATGACCCGCACGGCCCGGACTGGGAGCGCGCGACTCTGCGCGAACTGCTCCTGGAGCAGGTCAGGGAGCAGCGCAATGCCCGCCGCTGGAGCACCGCCTTCCGGCTGCTCATCGTGGCCTATCTCTTCGCGGTGTTGTTCTACGCCCAGCCCCAGGGTTTCACCTGGCCCGGTGCCATTGCTCAGCCGCACACTGCGCTGGTCGAGGTGCAGGGTGTGATCGCACCGGAGTTCGATGCCAACGCCGACTCCGTGGTCACGGGGCTGCGCGCCGCCTTCGAGGACACCAACACGCGCGGCGTCATCATCCGCATCAACAGCCCTGGCGGCAGTCCGGTGCAGTCCGGTTACATCAACGACGAAATCATGCGCCTGCGCGACAAGCACCCCGACATCCCGGTCTACGCCGTGATCAGCGACATCTGCGCCTCGGGGGGCTACTACATCGCCGCAGCCGCAGACCAGATCTGGGCCGACAAGGCCAGCATCGTCGGCTCCATTGGCGTGCGCATGGACGGCTTCGGCTTCGTCGATGCGATCGGCAAGCTCGGCGTGGAGCGTCGGCTGCACACGGCGGGCGAGAACAAGGCCTTCCTCGATCCCTTTCTGCCGCAGAACCCGGCAGAGGTCTCCCATGTCGATGGCCTGCTCGACTCCATCCATCAGCAGTTCATCAACACCGTCAAGCGTGGGCGGGGAGAGCGGCTGAAGGATGATCCGCGCCTGTTCACCGGGCTGTTCTGGACCGGCGAACAGAGCCTCGAACTCGGTCTCATCGACGGCCTCGGCAGCGCAAGTCACGTTGCGCGCGAACTCATCGGGGCCGAGGAGATCGTGGATTTCACGCCGCGGCGCACGCTGTTCGAGGAACTCGGTGTGGGTCTTGGTACGGCCGCAATGCAACTGCTGCAACCCGGCATCCGGCTGCGGTGAGAGGCTTGCTCGCTCAGTTGCGGACGTCGCGAGTGAGGGGGTCGATACCGGCTTCGCGCAGGAAGGCACAAAGGCGGATGAGGGGCATGCCGAGCAGCGTGGTCGGATCGTCTGCTCGCGCCCACTCAAAGAGGCATGAGCCGAGCGACTCAGCGAGAAAGGCCCCGGCGCTGGCCAGCGGCCGATCCAGTGCCACGTAACGGCGAATCTGCTCCCGGTCGAGCGGGCGCAGTCGCAACTCGCAGTGCCCGACGGCCGTCCACGTCCGGCGTGTGCGACCGTCGATGACGGTGACACCACTGTAGAAATCCACCGTACTTCCTTGAATAAGATGCAGTTGTTCTTCTGCGCGTTGTGCCGTGCCCGGTTTGCTCAGACGCGTCCCCCGGCACTCGCCCACCTGATCCGAACCGATTACCACCGCCCCGGGGTAGCGCGCCGCGACCACCTCCGCCTTGAGGAACGACAGGCGGCTGGCGAGTTCTGCGGCTGCCTCGGAAGGTAGGGGTGTTTCGTCGACATCGGCCGGGATGACCTCGAAAGGCAGTCGCAGGCGTTCCAGCAGGGTGCGCCGACTGCTCGATCCAGAGGCCAGAATAATCATAGGGAGCATATGGTTGCGCTCTATTCTTGTGAAGACTTGCGAAGTGGCGGCTGGGGGCTGTAGCCCCTCGCCAGAGGGTGGCCACAGGGCGCGAAAGGCCCGGACCTTACATCGGTCGGCCGCCAGCGAGGTCCGGGCGGGCGGCCGCAACCGTCATCCTTGCTCATGCCGGCTGTCCCACTGCGCGGGATGAATCGCGCCGCCTGAAATCGGTCTTGCGATCCGGCCACCGCTCCGGCCAGCGGCCACTCATAGCGTACGCCCGCCTTCGGTGCGTATACTCCGCGCCCTTGCGATGACTCAAACCATCACGCGTCACATCGAACCGGTTCTGCTGGCCCGCCGGGGCGCAAGCATCGTTGGGGTGGTCGAACCCGCCCTATGTGATCGACTAGCCGGTCTGCAAGCCCCAATCACGGTGGATTTGCGGTTCGAGGGTGACACCGAGGGGCGCCCGCTCGCCAGCGGGCTTCTCGAGGCGAGGGTAGAGTCGCGCTGTGAGCGGTGTCTGCAACCGATGGAAATCGCGCTCGCACCTGCGGTGCACTGGCGATTTCTGCGGCCTTCAGACCCGCCCCCAGCGGAGGTCGCGCCGTTCGAAGATGTCGACCTCGACGGTACTGAAGTCGACCTCGTGACTCTGGTCGAGGATGAATTGCTCCTGGCCCTACCTCCCTTTCCGCGCCATGCGTATGCGTGCGGGGAGGAGGGAACGGCAAGGCACTTCATCAAACCCCAGCCGACTGCAGAACCGGCACCGGGCAGGAAGCGGCCCTTCAGTGGGCTAGCATCTCTTCTGGGTCGCCAGCCGGGCCCGGGCACGGATGACGGACAGGAAAGTAACTGAACAGGAGACCCGGCCATGGCCGTGCAACAGAACCGCAAGACCTCATCCAAGCGTGGTATGCACCGCGCCCATGACTTCCTCACCCCGAACGCACTGTCGGTCGACCAGACCACGGGTGAGGTGCATCGCCGTCACCACATCACGCCAGACGGCTTCTATCGCGGTCGCCGCGTACTCGCCGCCAAGGGCGATTGACGCAGCAAGCTCGAGCGCCCGGGGCTGGGTCACCGACCTCCCCGGGTCATCCTACTGATCCGATGCGCCGACTTTCGGACCGGCACGCACCGCGTTGCCGCAGCCTCATGCGTGGTGCATTTGCCTGGGCGCCGCCCGCGGATGAGTCGGTCGCGGACGCGACCCAGGCTCCCCGATATTCCTCTGGACCTGGTCCTGCGCCACTTCCGCCGTCGACCGCGGTGCCTCTTTCCGGTAACCAAAAGCCTCGATGAATATCACCGTCGCCGTCGATGCCATGGGCGGGGATCACGGCCCGGCCGTCACCGTGCCGGCGGTGATCGACTGCCTCACCCGTTATCCGGACCTCTCCGTAGTCCTGGTCGGGGACCTCCCGGCCATTCATGCCGTAGAGCCGCATCCGGATCGTTTTGGCGAGCGCCTCACCCTACAGGCGGCCAGTCAGACCGTCGGCATGAACGAACCGCCCTCTTCGGCGCTCAGAGGCAAGCGCGATTCCTCGATGCGCGTGTCGATCGACCTCGTTCGTGATGGCCGCGCCAACGCCTGTGTCAGTGCCGGCAACACCGGTGCCCTGATGGCCATCGCTCGCTTCGTGCTGAAGACTCTGGATGGCATCGACAGACCCGCCATCTGCACCGCATTGCCCACCCGCGACGGTAGTGTCACCCGCGTGCTCGACCTCGGTGCGAATGTGGACTGCACGGCCGAAGACCTCTACCAGTTCGCCGTGATGGGCACGGTGCTCGCGCAGGAGGTGGCCGGGATCGCCCACCCGCGCGTGGCCCTGCTCAACGTGGGCGAGGAGGAAATCAAGGGCAACGATGAAGTCAAGCGCGCCGCCACGCTGCTGTCTGCTTCAGCGCTCAACTACATCGGCTTCGCCGAGGGCAACGATATCTTCGATGGCCGTGCGGATGTCATCGCCTGTGATGGCTTCGTGGGCAATGTGGCCTTGAAGGCCACAGAAGGCGTTGCCCGGATGATCGGGCACTACACCCGTGAGGCCTTCCAGGCCAACTGGCGCACGCGCATCGCCGGCTTGTTCGCGGCGCCGGTGTTGCGCAGTCTGCGTCAGCGCATCGACCCACGCCGCTACAACGGGGCGAGCCTTCTCGGACTGCGGGGCGTCGTCGTCAAGAGCCACGGTGGTGCCGACAGCTTCGCCTTTGCACGCGCGCTCGAGGAGGCAATGGCAGAGGGCCGCGAGCGCGTTCCCGATCGTATTGCACACGCCGTCAGTTCGCTGCTCGGGGAGGCCTGACTCTGATGAACCGGATCCGGCTCATCGGCACCGGGGCCTACCTGCCTGAGCGGGTACTGCACAATCGTGAACTCGAACAATGGGTCGATACCACCGATGTCTGGATTACCGAGCGCACCGGGATCCGTGAGCGGCGGATTGCGGCTCCCGGCCAGGGCGTTGCCGATCTTGCGTTGCCGGCAGCGCGCGCGGCGCTCGAGATGGCCGGGGTGAAGCCATCCGAGGTGGATCTCGTCATCGTCGCCACCTCCACACCGGACATGTTCTTCCCCAGCACGGCCTGCGTATTGCAGCAGCGCCTCGGAATACATGGCGGTGCCGCCTTCGATCTGCAGGCCGCCTGCACCGGTTTCGTCTACGCGCTCACCGTGGCTGCCCAGTTCCTGCGCAGCGGCGCGGCGCGGCGCGCACTGGTGGTGGGTGCGGAAGTACTCTCCCGCATCGTCGACTGGAACGACCGCGGCACCTGCATCCTCTTTGGTGACGGTGCCGGCGCAGTGGTCATGGAATCCTTTCCGGACGGTCCCGAGGGCCTGCTCGGCACCTACATCCGCTCCGATGGCATCCATGCCGATCTGCTCAAGGCCCCCGTCTGCTATCCCAAGGGATTGAATGGGCAGGCCAGTGCAGCACATTTCATCGAAATGGCCGGTAGCGAGGTGTTTCGGGTCGCCGTGCAGACGCTGGGCGCTCTGGTCGAAGAGTCATTGCAGCAGGCCGGTCTGGTCCAGTCCGATATCGACTGGCTCGTTCCACATCAGGCCAATCAGCGCATCATCCAATCGGTGGCGAAGCGGCTCGAACTACCGATGGAGCGGGTGGTGCTGACGATGGCGCGTCATGGCAACACCTCGGCTGCCTCGATCCCACTGGCGCTCGACGAGGCGATCCGCGACGGGCGCATCCGTCCGGGGCAACTGCTGTTGCTCGAGGCCTTCGGCAGTGGTTTCACGTGGGGCTCTGCGCTGGTGCGCTGGCAGCCGTGAGCAACGCCTCACCCAATGTCTCGTCGGCCCCGGTTGGCCGCTTCACAGGGCAATGAACACCATGAGTCTCGCTTTTGTATTTCCTGGCCAAGGTTCCCAGTCGGTCGGCATGCTGGATGGCTTCACGCAGGATTATCCCGTGGTGCGTGAGACCTTGGAGGAGGCGTCAGCGGTCCTCGGTTACGACCTTGCGGCCTTGATCTCCGACGACCCCGATGGCCGTCTCGACCAGACTGAATACACCCAGCCGGCGCTGCTCACCGCCAGCATCGCGATCTTTCGCGCGTGGCGCACCGAGGGCGGCACAACCCCGATGCTCGTGGCCGGCCACAGCCTGGGCGAGTACAGTGCGCTGGTCGCAGCCGGAGCGATCGAGTTCGCCGACGCGGTGCAACTGGTCAGGCAGCGCGGCCGATTCATGCAGGAGGGCGTGCCGGTCGGCATCGGATCGATGGCGGCCGTGCTGGGTCTGGAAGATGCAGTGGTCGAGCGAGTCTGTGGGCGAATCAGCACACTCGAAGCCTTCGTTGCGCCGGCCAACTACAACGCCCCCGGTCAGGTGGTGATCGCCGGTCACACGGCGGCGGTGGACGCTGCACTCGAGGGGCTCAAGGAGGCCGGGGCACGTCGTGCCGTCAAACTCGCGGTCAGCGTGCCCTCGCACACCTTGCTGATGCGCGCCGCAGCCGACCGGCTGGCCGAACTCCTCGATGGGCTGACAATCCGCATGCCCGCCATCCCGGTATTGCACAATGTGGACGGTCGGGCGCGCGACGATCTGGTTTCACTGCGCAGCGCGCTCGCCGAGCAGTTGTATCTGCCGGTGCGCTGGACGGATACCATCCGCCACCTCGCGCAAGGCTACCGCATCGAGCACGTGCTTGAATGTGGGCCGGGGCGAGTGCTCGGTGGACTCATCGGGCGTATCGAATCCAGCCTCCAGGTAGCGGGCATGGCCACGCCCGAACACCTGCGCTCGGCACTGAAGGCTCTGCAGTCCTCGCGCGGCTGAATACTCAGCAGTGGCGGCTCGCACCTCGCAGCGGGTGCAACAAGGTTTTCAGATACGTTCGAGTTCGGGAGAACACCTACAAGTGGACACGGAGCCAGTGGCGGGACAACTCGCTGTAGTGACCGGCGCGAGCCGTGGCATCGGTCAGGCAATCGCCTTGCGTCTGGCGCTGGAGGGTGCACATGTGGTCGCCACCGCGACCGGTGAGAAGGGGCTTGCTGCCATTGCCGCGTGGTCGGCGGCAGCAGGTGTGGCTGCGCGGGTGCGGGGCCACACGCTCGATATCGCCGATCCGGCCAGCCTCGCTGCCTTCGTCGCTGCGCTCGAAGACACCGGCACCCCTGACATCCTGGTGAACAACGCCGGCATCACTCGCGATGGCCTGCTCATGCGCATGAGCGACGACGACTGGCAGGCTGTCATCGACACTAACCTGAGCGGAGTATTCCGACTCACACGAGCCTTCGTGCGCGGTATGCTGAAGCGCCGAAGCGGCCGCATCGTGAACATCACCTCAGTCGTCGGACAGACGGGCAACGCCGGTCAGACCAATTACGTGGCCGCCAAGGCGGGCCTTATCGGTTTCACCCGTGCCTTGGCCCTGGAGCTCGGCAGCCGCGGTATCACCGTGAACGCGGTGGCCCCGGGATTCATCACCACCGACATGACGGCGGAACTCGACGCTGCGACGCAAGAGACACTGCGTTCGCGCATTGCTCTGGCTCGCTTCGGTACCCCTGAAGACATCGCTGCGGCGGTATCCTTCCTGGTGTCTCCGGGTGCCGCCTATATCACTGGTCACACGCTGGCTGTAAACGGTGGCATGGCCATGAACTGAGCATGACCTGCCAGCGGGAGGACGATGACCCTGCGGGCATCGGATTGCCATGGTCGGCACCGATGGCCAGAGGCGTCACCCGCACTGGTTCACGGGCAAGTGTGCATGGCGCAGCGCACAAAGACCCACTGCAAGGCTGTTTGCGCCACGGAAGGTTTCCAATACACTAGCCACCGCTCAAGGGAGGCCTGA
>DNIF01000128.1 GCA_003485715.1 Gammaproteobacteria bacterium | reverse complement strand
TTGCCCTGGTGATGTCGCCGGCACAGCAGCAGTTCGGCAGCGCTCACCCCGAGCGTTCCCTGCTCGGGCTCGCGGTGATGAACGCGCTGGCCGGCCTCGCCTGGGGCGGCCTCGCGCTGGGCATGGCCTGGCACGGCGAGATCGAGCATGCCGCGCTCGTTCTGCTCGTAGTGGCAGGTCTGGCCGTCAGCAAGCTCGCCCTCTGCCAGGGGCACCTGCCGGTGGTCATCGGCTTCGTCGTCACCGGGCTCGTCCCGCCTGCCCTGCTGCTTGCTTCCCTGCAAGCGGAGTTCGCGCAACCGCTCGCCATCGCGACACTCGCCGCGGCGATCTTCATCATGGCCAATGCCGTGCCGCTGCGGCGCCATCTCCTCAAGCGGCTGGAGGACGCAGAAACCATCGAGGAACTGCGCCGGCAACTCGATGAGGCGCGCGAGCAGGTGGAGACACTCAGCGTCGCGCAGCGCGGACTCAAGGAAAAGCAAGGCACCGCCGAGCAGGAAGTGCGGCGACTGGGTGCCGATCTGAAGCTCGCCGAGGGCAAGGCACGCGCCCTGGCCGATACCCTCCAGCGCGTGTCGCTGGTGTGTCCGCAGACCGGGCTTGCCAATCAGCGCAACTTCGAGAACACGTTAGGGGTGGAATTCCGTCGGGCCATGCGTGCGGGACAACCCATCTCGCTGCTTTTGGTGGACATCGATCTCTATGACCATTACGCCCGCCACTACGGCAGCCAACTCGTCGATAGCCTGGTCAAGCGGCTTGCCAAGGGCCTTGGCACCTACGGCAGGCGTGCCGGCGACCTCGCCGCCCGCCTCGAAAACTCCCGCTTTGCACTGCTGTTGCCCGGCTGTCCCGGCCGCAATGCCCACCGCATCGCCGAGACCTTCCGCAAGCGTGTCGAGGCGTTGAAGGTGCGCAACGAGGCCTCACCGCATGAAGGCGTCGTCACCGTGAACGTGGGCGTGGCCGCTCTCGTACCAACCCGCGGCAGCGACGAACAGACTCTGCTGAAACGCGCCGAGGCGGCGCGCTATGAGGCCGGTTTCAGCGACGGCAACCGGGTCGTGCTCTATCGCACACTCGATGCCCTCAAGCTCGAGCACTGGAATGCCTCGGCCGACGGCGCCTTTGACCCCGACACGCTGGAGCAGAAGCTGCTCATCCGTGGCTTCGATCCGCAGCGTACGGTCATCGACGTCGATCGCCCCTACGCCGATCACGCTTACGAGCGCGAAACGGCCGTGGCCACCATCAGTGGGGAGCTGCGCGTGGATATCGAGGGCCAGTCCTTGAACCTGCGACAGGGTGACACCCTGTACCTACCACCCGGTATCACCCTCTGCCTGGAGGCCGTGGGCGAGCGCCCTTGTCTTATTTTTGAAGCACCCGCAGCCGGGGCCTGACCAACGGCCCGCCACGGCCACGAACGACCGCGACGCGCAGCGCTCGGTGGGCACGCGACACGGTGATGCCTCAAGGGTGGGCCGGGCCGCGGTCCGGCCACTGGGAATCAAAGCCGTCGCGGTTCGGCATGTGCAACGCGCCGAGACCCGCCGCATCCAGTGGCATGTCTTGTGGCCAGAGGCCGTTGCGTTCGAGCAGCCAGGCCGTGAGGGCATAGCACTCTGCGTCGGACAGGCTGCCAGGTGCGAACATCGGCATGGCACGACGGATGAAGTCGAACAGCGTCGTGGCATATGGCCACCAATTGCCGATGTTCTGATCCGGATAGTCGCCGGCGAGGGGTGATCTGCCCCCCGCAAGCTCCGGTGCCGACCCGCCGCGCCCGTCCGGGCCATGGCACTGCACACAGAGACGGGAGTAAAGCAGCGCGCCCTGCTGCACCGTGCCACTGCCGGACGGCAGACCCCGACCATCCGGAAAGATGGTCTGTGGCAGACGGGCGATTGCCTCCGGATCGAGGCGCTCCCCCAATGCGGGCACGGGGGTTTCGCCCTTCGTTGCCTCGGTCGATACCGCTCCAGCCAGTCGCAGATGACCGGGCGATACCAGCAACACCAGCAGGGCCACCAGCCACGGCGAAGGGCCGCGCAGGCACGACGCGGGCACTACGGGTGCCACCAATGTCCCGATCGAGCGGCCACGACCCCACGACCTCACATCGCGAGCGTCATGGAGGCCGCAGACCTGCCCTATCCTCGCCGTGTGGTCGCTCGGTTCAGACGTAGACATGCGAGATGAAACCATCTTCATCGACTGCCCAGCTCACGACGGCGTTGTAGTGGAAGTAACCCCAGCGCCCACGCGCAGCCAGCAGTGCCTCGCGTGCCGGCTGTACATAGCCCGTCGCATCGGTCGCCCGCGATTGCAGCACCGCCCGGCGGCCATCCCAGCGCCAGGGCCGTCGGAAGCGCGTGAAACAGAGCGGCAGCACCGGCGACTGCAATTCAGCATCCTGCCAACTGCGCCCAGCATCGACGGAGACCTCCACTCGACGGATGCGGCCACGACCACTCCAGGCGATGCCGGCGATATCCACATAATCACCCGGGGCGAGTGCGTCACCCAAGGTCGGCCGCGTGATGAGCGACTTCGCCTCCATGAAGAAGCTGAACTGACGGGCGCGCCCTCCCGGGAGCAGTTCGGTGTAGCGAGCGGTCTCGTTGCGCGACATGGCCGGAACATCCGCCACTTCGAGCCGGGTGAGCCACTTCACATGCAGCACGCCCTCCCAACCGGGGACGATGAGCCGCATGGGATAGCCATTCTCCGGACGCAGACGCTCACCGTTCTGGTAGAGCCCGATGAAACAATCGTCGAAGGCCTTTTCCAGCGGCAGACTCATGTGCAGTCCGAAGGCATCGCTCCCCTCGGCGATGAGCCAGCCATGACGACGCGCCACGCCGGCCTCCTCGAGCAGCAGGCTGAGGGGTACGCCCGACCACTCGCTGCAGGAGACGAGCCCATGCAGCCAACCCACCGCTGCCTGCGGTGGTTCCTGCAACCAGCCGGAATTACTGTTCCCTCCGCATTCGATGAAGAGTTGGCGGCTCACGAGCGGGTAACGCAGCAGCTTGGCGACCGTCCAGCGCGTCGCGCGTGCATCGCGCCCGTGCAGGGTGAGCGTGTGCAGTGCCGGGTCGATCCGAGGCACACCGTTGTGGTGGCGTTCGAAGTGCAGCCCCGCGGGCGTGAGCGTGCCGACGAGGTCCTGCAGCGGGGTCCACGACACGCCGTTTCCCGGGACATCGGCGTTGGCGCTGATCCAGCGGATCACACCCGACTCGCTCGCGGCCGGTTGGCCGTAATTCGAGAAGGGAGCACCCGGGGTCCGCGTCCACGCTGCATGGGTGCCGGTCGCCACCAATGGCGCGAGTCCCAGAGCCCCGACGCCGGCCTGCAGGAATCGCCGCCGCCCCACGCTTGAGCCTCGCTCGTGTCCGTCACCGCTGCCTTGCACCCGCGACCCTCCGGGATTCATCAATCACCAGCGCTGAGCTTAGACCGCCGGCGTCTGCCCCCGCGCCCGGGTAGACTCACGGCTCGCGGCAATGGGCACCGACCGCCGACAGACGAGACCCACCATGCCTGATCAGCAGCCCATCGCGCACCCACCCTCCGCTCTGACCGGGCTGTGTCTGCACTACTTCCTGGCATTGCGCAGCATCGCCCTCGCCGTCCATCTTCTGGTGCTGTGGCTCGCGGCCCATCACTATCAGGCAGCCCTGCCCTGGGGGGCACTGCTGCTGGCCGCCCTCTTGATGGCAGCCCTCACCGTGCATAGCTGGCGCGCGTTGCAACAGGCGCACGCCGTGACCCCAGTACGTTTTCTGGTCCAGCTTCTGGTGGACATCCTCGGCCTCGCACTCATCACCGGGCTGACCGGCGGCGTGGCGAACCCCTTCATCTCATTGCTCATGCTGCCCGTGGTGGTGGCAGCCGCGACACTCCCGCTGGCCTTGACCTGGACCGTGGCGGGTGTCGCCGGAGCTACCTACACGGCGCTGCTGTTCGTGCACCGCCCTTTCCACCCCTGGGGCCACCATGGCCACGAACTCTCCACCCACCTGCTCGGGATGTGGCTCGGTTTCCTGCTCGCAGCCGGCCTGGTGGCGGCCTTCGTCGCCCGCATCGGCAAGACCCTCGCCTTGCATGAACGCGAACTGTCACTGGCACGCGAGCGTGCCCTCGCCGGCGAACGCACGCTGGCGCTCGGCACGCTGGCGGCCGGCACCGCACATGAACTCGGCACTCCGCTCGCCACCATCGCAACGCTCGCCCGGGAACTCGAACGGGCCAGCGGCGCTGATGGCGACCTGCACGAGCAGGCGCGGCTGTTGCGCGAGGAGGTGGGGCGCTGCAAGGAGATCCTGGCGCGGATGGCCCAGGATGCAGGCGGACAGCGGGCCGAACAGGGCGAGGCCAGCGGGCTCGACACCTTCCTCGAGCGCACGGTCGCCGAGTGGCGGCAGATGCGGCCCGCGGCGGTTCTGGTGACGCGCCTCGAGGGTCCGCTGCCGGCCCCAAGAATCGTTGCCGATCGCACGCTCACCCAGGCCATCATGAACCTGCTGCACAACGCGGCGGACGTGGCCTCCAGCCCAATTCAGCTCACCGCCAACTGGGGTCCGGCCCACCTGCATCTCACGGTCATCGACGATGGTCCCGGCATGTCGGAGGAGATCGCCCGTCAGGCCGGGCGTCGGGTCTTGTCGACGCGGGCAACCGAAGGGGGCATGGGGCTAGGTCTCTACCTCACGCGCACCACGCTCGAACGCATGGGGGGAGAACTGCGCCTCGTCAGTCGACCCGGGGCTGGGGTGCAGGCCGCGATCGACCTGCCGCTCAAGGCCCTGCTGCTGTCGGCACCGACGGGCGCCGGCGACCCGCGCCAGCGAACGGGCGAAGTGAAAGGGCGATGAGAACCCCAGCCAAACTGTTGCCAGCCGATCTGTTGATCGTCGAGGACGACGCGCGCTTCGCCGAGGTACTCGCCGCTGCCATGGTCCGACGCGGCTTCCAGGTGACGGTGGCCGGAGGCGTGGCGGCGGCGCGCACGCTGCTCGACCAGGGTTTCTCGCATGCCCTCGTGGATCTGAGTCTGCCCGATGGTTCGGGCCTCGAACTCGTGGCCGCACTGGCAGAGGCCGATCCACCGACGCGGGTGGTGGTGATGACCGGCTACGCCAGCATTGCCACCGCGGTCGAGGCCATCAAGCTGGGCGCCGTCCACTACCTCACCAAACCCACCGACGCCGATGAACTGCTCGCGGCCTTCGAGCGCGCCGATGGCCGCAGCGACATACCCCTGCCGGACACGCCACCGTCGGTCGAGCGGCTACAGTGGGAACATATCCAGCGCGTGCTCACCGAGTGTGGCGGCAACGTCTCGGAGGCGGCACGCCGGCTTGCCATGCACCGGCGCACCCTCCAGCGCAGGCTACGCAAGCATCCGGTGCGCCGCTGAGGGAGTGCGCCTCCGGACGCGTGGCGAGGGATCGAGGCGGCACCAGCGCGGACGTACTCTGCAACCCTCCGGTGCCCGGCCCCGCGTTGGCGCGTGACGCGCGCGCAGCGGCTGTGGGACACTCGCGCCCGCTCGCGAGCAGAGACCCGGTGTCGAGGCTCAGCAGCGCCCCCTCATCCGCCATCCAGGACTGAACATGACCCACATCCGTACCGGTGCCCTGCTGGGCGCCGCCCTGCTCCCCCTCACCGCCCTGGCGGCCGACCCGGCCCTCAAGACCGACGTCCAGCAGTTCAGCTACGCGGTCGGGACCCAGGTGGTGCAGAACATCGTCCGTCAGGGCGTCGAAGTGGACGCCGAGGCCTTCCGTCTGGCCGTCGAGGATGTCGTTGCCGGGCGCGAGCCGCGCCTGACGCCCGAGGAAATGACCACCGCCCTCGAAAAGCAGGCCAACGCCGCTCAGGCGCGCGCGCAGGAACGCGGGGTCAAGGCGCTGGAGGCCGGCCGCGCTTACCTCGAGGCCAACAAGGGCAAGGAAGGCGTGACGGTCCTGCCGAGCGGCATCCAG
>DNIF01000090.1 GCA_003485715.1 Gammaproteobacteria bacterium | reverse complement strand
CGGCAGCAGCGAGCACCGGGGCGATCACCTGCTCCTTTCCGTGCTGGGTCAGCAGGGCGACACGCTGCCCGGCATAGGGCCGATCCGCCGGAATGTGTGCCAGCAAGCCCTGACCCTCAGCGCCCACGCACCAGGTTCATTACTTGCGTCATGTCGAGGGTCCGTGCGCGCTCCTGGATCTGGGGCAGGTATTGCGTCTGCATCTGCTTCGCGTTGTCCAGAAGACCCTGGAAGGACTCGCGAAGCACCGAGACATCCATCTTCCGCCCGCCTGCGTAATAGCGCCTCGCCACCTGCCCGAGGGCCCAGGTGGTGGCAAAGGAGAAGGCCATGCCGCTCGCGGCGCTGCCCAGCTTGCCGAAGGACTTGCCCGCCACCTTGCCTAACAGGCCACCGAGCAGCTTGCGCCCGAACTGCTCCAGATACTGGGAGGTCAGACCCACACCGGCGGTAGCGATGAAGTCCTTGATCTGACCCTGATCGAGGCTCTGGCCATGCGCCTGGCCGACCACATAGACGAGCTTCACCTGCAAGGGGACGATGGCCAAGGAGGCCCAGGACTGAGGCAGTAGTTCCAGTGCCCCGGCGATGAGTGCGTAGTTGAGGATGGTCTGCTCCATCTCGGCAGCAGAGACGTTGGCCATAACCAGATCCGGTGTGGCCGACACGGCGACCGGCAGTGCAGCAGCAGTCGCGCCTGCCCGCGGTGCCGCGAGCTCCGCCATCGCCACCACCCGGCTCACCTCGTCATCGATGCGTGCGGCCTCGGGCTGATCGAGGCCCAGTCGGCCTCGCAGATCGGCGAGGAAGGCGCGCTCCGTCTCGCTCTCGCGATCATCGGCGTTGCATACGCTCACCGCCATTTCGTAGGCCAGATGACGGAGTTCAGGGCTTTCGAGCCGGGCGACCGCCTGCTCGAGGCTGGTCCTGCGCAGGAGCACATCCTGATACAGACGGGCCAGATCCGGGGCATCGGCCGCGCCCGCAAGCGAATCGGCGATGCGCCTTATCGCATCACGCTCGCGATCGTGCTTGCTGCCGTCGGCAAAGGCCGCCAGGACGGCAATGACGAGAATGGCCTGCTGTTGTTCGCTGTGCATGAGCTCTCTCCCGGAGCGGGACGACACTGGGGAAGGACTGGATCCCCGCCTGCGCGGGGATGACGGAGTGGCGCAGCATGACGGGTGGCGGGGATGACGGGCGGTGCGGGATGACGGGCGGTGCGGGATGACGGGCGGTGCGGGATGACGGAGCGTTGCGGAGTGACGGAGTGACGGAGTGACGCGGCATGACCGGTGTGCGGGGATGACGGGCGGTGCGGGATGACCCGCCCTCAAGTCATCGCGGGACAGCGCAAGCGGCACAGCAGCCGGCAGCCGAACTTGCGCGCCTCGTCGAGGAACAGGACGCTGGAGGCCACCAGTGTGGCGAGGCCCCAGTCGTTCAGACTGAGATCCGTGGTGCGGAAGATGGCTTGGGCCGGTTCCCAGTGCACAGCGATCACTTGCAGGGTGACCACCACCACGATGGACAGCCATAGCCAGCCGTTGCGGAAGAAATCGCGATTGAAGGCCGAACCGTGCTCGGCCCGCGCATTGAAGACGTTGAAGAACTGGAACAGCACGAAGGTGGTGAAGGCCAGTGATACGGCGTAGACCTCGCCCCTCGGCATGGCGTACTGATACAGCGCGAGCGTACCTACGGCCATGGTCAGGCCATACAGCACCATCCGCCCCAGTCGCCGGAGCGTGAGCAGGCGCGCCTCGCTCTTTCGCGGCGGTTCATCCATGGCCCCCGGCCGTGGGGGTTCGATCCCGAGGCACATGGCCGGTGGGCCATCCATGATGATGTTCACCCAGAGGATCTGGATGGCCGTGAACGGGGTGGGCCAACCGAGCAGACTCGCGCCCACCACTGTCTGGATGGCACCCATGTTGGTGGAGAGCTGAAAGCGCACGAACTTGACGATGTTGTCGTAGATCGCGCGCCCCTCGCGCACTGCCCGTACGATGGTGGCGAAGTTGTCGTCGGTAAGCACCATGGTGGCCGCTTCCTTGGTCACCTCGGTACCGGTGATCCCCATGGCCACGCCGATGTCGGCGTGCTTGAGGGCGGGGGCGTCGTTCACACCGTCACCAGTCATCGCCGCGATGTGCCCCTGGGCCTTCAAGGCCTGCACGATGCGCACCTTGTGCTCCGGTGCCACGCGGGCAAAGACCCCGATCTCCGCAATGCGCGCGGTCAGCGCCGCATCGCTCAGGGCATCGAGTTCTCGCCCCTCCACCACCTCACCTTCAAGGCCGAGTTCGCGAGCAATGGCAGCAGCCGTGATCCGGTGATCGCCGGTGATCATCTTCACCAGGATGCCGGCTCGTTTGCACTCGGCAATGGCATCGCGGGCCTCGGGGCGTGGCGGATCGATGATGCCGACCAGACCGACCATCGTCAGGTCGCGCGCGTGGTCCATCAGATCTGCGGCCGGATCGAAGGACGCCGCCGGGATCGACTTGTGTGCCATGGCCAGCACCCGCATCGCCGCCCGGGCCAGGCGATCGTTTTCCTCCTGCCAGAAGGTGGCATCGATCGGCTCATCGGTCTCTGCCCCCAACTGCTGGGCTGCGCGCGCCAGCAATACGTCCGGGGCACCCTTCACGTGCATCTGCACCACGTCTCCGTGGAAGTGGAACGTGGCCTGGAACTTGTGGGCTGAATCGAAGGGGATCTCGGCAATGCGCGGGCTGGCAGCCGCAAGGCGCTCGGCGTCCACACCGCCCTTGGCTGCCAGGGCCAGCAGGGCACCCTCGGTGGGGTCGCCGATGAGTTGACCATTACGAATACGGCTCTCGTTGGCGAGTACGGCGGGATGGAGCAGCGGCGCGAAATCCTGCGACGCGCCCTCGCCCCCCTCCGCGCGGATCTCGCCACTGGCCCCGTAGCCCTCTCCCGACACAGTGAAACGCCGGCCCCGGAACATCACGGCTCGCGCGGTCATCTGATTCATGGTGAGGGTGCCGGTCTTGTCCGAGCAGATCACCGTCGTGCAGCCGAGGGTCTCCACCGCTGCCAGCTTCTTCACGATGGCTCGATGCTGGGCCATGCGGTGCATGCCGAGGGCCAGCGTCACCGTCACCACCGCTGGCAGGCCCTCGGGGATCGCCGCCACAGCCAGCGCAATGGAGGTAAGCAGGACCTGCACCAGCGGCTCGCCGCGCGCAAGCTCGAGCAGGAAGATGAAGGAGACCACCACGCCCGCGATGACACCGAGACGCTTGCCGAGGATATCGAGCTGCACCTGCAGTGGCGTCGGCCCGCTCTCGGCCTCGGCCAGCATGCCCGACAAGCGACCCATCTCGGTCTGCATGCCGGTGGCGGTGACCAGCAACTCGGCCCGCCCACGCGTAACGGCGGTGTTCATGAAGGCGAGATTGATACGCTCGGCCAGCGGTGCCTCGACCGGCACTGGGGCGCGGGCATCCTTGGCCACCGCATGCGATTCACCGGTAAGCGCTGCCTCGTCGATCTCGGTGTTGTGCGTGGCCAGGAGCCGCCCGTCGGCGGGCACGCGATCCCCCGCCTCCAGGAGCACGATGTCCCCCGGCACGATACGCCTCGCATCGACCTCTTCCACGCGGGCATTGCGACGCACCCGCGCTACTGGCGCGAGCATGGTCTTCAGTGCCGCCAGCGTGGCCTCGGCGCGGTACTCCTGCCAGAAGCCGAGCAGCGCGTTGATCACCACCACGGCAAGGATGACGAGCGTGTCCTTGACGTGACCGATGCTGCCGGCCAGCACCGCCGCACCGATCAGCACCAGGATGAGCACACTGCGGAACTGATCGAGGAAGAGCACCCAGGCCGGGGTCGGCGGCTTCTCGGAGAGGCGGTTCTCGCCGTGGTGAGCGAGGCGCGTATCCACCGCGGCGGCGCTCAGCCCCGAATCGGGGCTCACCTCGAGTTGCCCGCAGGCCTGCCCCGGCGACAGGGTGTGCCAGGAGATCATCGATGCAGCCTTTTCGGCCAGCGGGTCATGGGATGAGTTAGCTGGCTGCATGTTGCGAGGGCTCCGATGCGGAACTGCGGACAGAGATTACCCCGGGGCTGACGGCCGCCTTGGGTGAGCGCGAGTACTTCAGGGCGAAGGCGTGAACAGTGCGAAGCGCGCGGGATGATGGCTATGACTGACTGGCAGATTCGGTTGCAGGTTGGTCACCAACGGGCAGATGGATGCCGGTCGAGGCTCAGGTCGGCTGCGGTGGCGCCGGCGGTACCGGCTCCTCCGAGCCTTCCGGGACCGGGCCCGGTAGCGCCGCCGCTGCCTGCCGCAGCCGCACCTCGATGAGGCCCGCCATCCCGGGTGTCACGGTGAGGTTGAAGGATTCGTCGCCGCGCGTGAAGCGGTGGCGCTCGCCCGTGGCCGTGGCCGAGAGCACCTCGTGCGCAAAGCCCGCATCGGTGAAGCCGCTCACGTAGTGCGTAACCACGGTGGCCATAGCGGCCAGGCCAGCGTAGGCAACTTCGGTAGCCCCACCCTCGGCGGCGTAGGAGCTGCGGATGAGCCCGGGGAAGCGTGCGACCGGGCCGATGTCGGTGCCGCTCACGTCGATGGTCGGCAAGGCCTCGGCAATCCCCGGTGCCCACTGCCCGACCTGCTCGCGCGCACCCTGCAGGCCACGCTCTGCCTCGGCCAGCAGGCCGGGCTTCAACTGCTCCACCTGGGTCACGGCATCGCTCAGCACGCGCATGCCGGCGTCGCTCAGGGCGACCCCCTGGACCCACAGCCAGGACACGAGGGCGATCGCGGCCCAGACCAGCAACCCAAGCAGCAGCACCACCACGACACCTATCGCAATCCAGGTGCGCATACCGATGTTGCGCAGCGTCGCCGCGGCCTGTGTCAGCCAGAAAAAAGTGCCGATCCCTTTCATGATGCGTCCCTCCTGCGGGCTCTGGCTTGTGTGACCTTCCGCAATCATCGCCAACCCGCCCCGGGGGACGGCTCGCTGCGCTGCGGCATTACCGGGCCTGAGACTCGCACAGCGGCGGGAGTTCTGTCGAAGATCGGGCGGATCGCCCCAGGCAGGCCGTGCCCTGATCGCGATCAGCGGCGCGTCAGAACTTCTCTGCCCGGCGCACCAGCACCTCCCCGACGTAGAGCACCATTCCGTAGTGCTCGTAGTAGGTGGCCTCGAGGTGCCGAGCGATGGCCTCGGCAACCACGGCGTCGCACAGGATCTCGATGCGGATGTTGCGGTTTTCGTCCCAGGCGGCATCGCGCCGCCCGCGGCTGCCCTTGCCCCGTGCGTCGGTGATGGTGTAGCCGCGCGCGCCCAGGGACTCGAAATCCTTCACGAGCAGACCCTCGAGGGCGGCCTCGGTGACGATGGTGAGCAACTTGCGCGGTGTGCCGGTCATGGATCTGGCCTCAGGGCTGGTGGCTGAATCGAACACGCCTTGCGCTGACTGCGGTCGCGTGGGCAGGGCGTCAGCCAGACCCGAGGAAACGAACGGTCATGGCGTGATAGAGCGGGATCCCCACCAGCACGTTGAAGGGGAAGGTCACCCCCAGCGAGGCGGCGAGCGAGAGCGTGGGATTGGCCTGCGGCACGGAAATGCGCATGGCCGCGGGTACGGCAATGTATGAGGCACTGGCGGCCAGGATCGCGAGCATGGCGACTCCACCCGGCGACAGGCCGAGGGCGTAGCCCAACAGCATGCCCACCACGGATGAGAAGAGCGGCATCGCGATACCGAAGACGAGCAGGAACGGCCCGCACTTGCGCAGGCTGCCGAACTGGGACGCCGTGATGATCCCCATCTCGAGCAGGAACAGGGCCAGCACACCCTTGAAGAGGTCGAAGAAGAGTGGTTTGACCGGTGCCAGCCCGTCAGAGCCCGCAGCCCAGCCGATGAAAAGACCGCCGATCAGCAGCACGATGCTCTTGCCGAGGAACACCTCGTGGGCCACGACGCCAATGCGCATGTCACGAGATATGCCGCGGGCGAGCAGGACACCGACCACGATGGCGGGGATCTCGAGCAAGGCAAGCAGAAAGGGCATGTGCGCCTCGTAGGGCACCTGCTGCCGGGTGAAGTAGGCAACGGCCACGGCATAGGTCGCGACGCTCACCGAGCCATAGTGGGCCGCGATGGAAGCGGCGTCGGCGCGCGGCAGGCGCCCGAGGTAGCGCAGCACCGGGAAGGCCACCAGCGGCAGCAGCAAACCCATGGCAACCACGGCCACGGCCTGGAGTGCCAGATCGGCGAAGGGCTGACGCGCGAGTTCCACCCCGCCCTTGAGCCCGATGGTGAGCAGCAGAAGCATGCTGACCAGGTCGTACACCGCCGCCGGCATGCGCAACTCGGAGCGCAACAAGCCTGCCGTCAAACCAAGGATGAAGAACAGCAGGACCGGATCGATTGGGCTCAAGGCCGTTTCCTCGAAGCTTTTGGCGGTGGCGGAAGTACCCGGAGCGACCGGGTTTTCTGCTGGACCCCGACCAGATGGCCGCCCACCTTAGCCAGCCACCGCGGGGGAAGCCAGATGCGGATTACCCCTAGTGGTTCATCAGCAGATCCGCGGCAACTGCTCCCCGCTCAGCCAGTCCACCACCCGCCGACCGCTGAAGCGGGTATCCATCTGCACGAAGCGGTGCGCGTCTTCGATCACCCGGCCGATATGTGCAGCCTCCCTGCCGAGCGGATGCGCCCGCATGGCGGCCAGCACGGCATCCGCCACTTCCGCCGCGCAGATGGCGATGAGCTTGCCCTCATTCGCGACGTACAGCGGGTCGAGGCCAAGGAGTTCGCAGGCCGCCTCGACCTCCGGGCGCACCGGGATGGCGGCCTCGCTGATGCGCATGCCCACTGCGGACTGCCGCGCGATCTCGTTCAGCGTGGTGGCGAGGCCACCACGGGTCGGATCGCGCAACACGTGGATCCCGTCGGCTGCGACTGCGAGCATCGCCTGCACCAGCGTGTGCAGGGCGGCGGTGTCGCTCTGGAGTGTGGTCTCGAAGGAGAGCGATTCGCGCGTGGAAAGCACCGCCACGCCATGGTCGCCGATGGGGCCCGACAGCAGGATGGCATCTCCCACGCGGGCCTGGCGGCCGTCGATGCGGACGCCTGCGGGCCGCCAGCCGATCCCGCAGGTGCTGATGAACACCCCATCGCCCTTGCCACGCTCGACCACCTTGGTATCGCCCGCCACGACCGGCACGCCCGCCTCGCGCGCCGCATGTCCCATCGATTGCACGATCCGTTGCAGATCCGCGAGCGGGAAGCCCTCCTCGAGGATGAAGCTCGCCGTCAGGTACAGCGGCCGGGCGCCGAGCATGGCGACGTCGTTTACGGTGCCATGCACGGCCAGGCAGCCCAGGTCGCCGCCGGGGAAGAAGATCGGCGAGACCACGTGCCCGTCACAGGCCGTCACCAGTTCACCGGCAGGGGATTCCGCTGCGGTCGATGACAGCTCGCGCGGCATGCCGAAAGGCAGTACCGCCGCGTCATCCCCGGCGCGCAGGAAGGGGTTGTCGAGTGCCGGCAGGAACAGCTCCTCGATGAGCTGGGCCGAGGCCTTGCCGCCGGCGCCATGCCCCAGATCGACGTGCCCACGCCGGATATCCAGCGGACGAACGTAGGACTTCTTCACGCTCAGGCCGCCACTACCGGGATGTCACGGAAGCGGCCGTAGGTGTAGTACGCGGCGCAGGAGCCCTCGCTCGACACCATGCAACTGCCGACCGGGTTTTCCGGGGTGCAGACCGTGCCGAAGATGCGGCAATCCCGTGGCTCCTTCACGCCGCGCAGGATGGCGCCACACTCACAGGCCTTGTGATCCGGCACGCTGCGATAGCCTAGATGGAAGCGCTGCTCGGCATCGAAGTGGGCGTATTCATCGCGGATGCGCAGGGCCGATCGGGGCACACTGCCGAGGCCGCGCCACTCGAAGGAATCCCGTACGGTGAAGACCTCCGCCATCACCGCCTGCGCAGCCGGATTGCCCTGCGGTGTGACGGCACGGGTGAATTCGTTCTCCACCTCCGCGCGGCCTTCGTTGATCTGCCGTACCAGCATCAGGATGGCCTGGAGCACATCCAGCGGTTCAAAGCCGGCGATGACCACTGGCTTGCGATACTCGCGGGCGAAGTGCGCGTAAGGATCGGAGCCGATGACGATGCTCACATGAGCGGGACCGACGAAGCCCTCGATCTCGGCGGTCTCCTCGGCCTCGGCACCATCGAGGATGGCGCGGATGGCCGGGGGCGTGAGCACGTGGTTGCACATGACGCTGAAGTTGGGCAGCGCCTCGCGGGCGGCCTGACGCAGCACCAGAGCCGTGGGCGGTGTGGTGGTCTCGAAACCGATGGCGAAGAACACCACCTGGCGCTCTGGATGCCGACGCGCGAGATCAAGGGCATCGGCCGCTGAGTACACCATGCGGATGTCGCCGCCGCGCGCCTTGGCCTTCATGAGCGACATCTCGGCAGACGCCGGCACCCGCAGGGTGTCGCCGTAGGTGCAGAGGATCACGCCATGCTCCAGAGCGAGTTCGATGGCCATGTCCACCCGCCCGATCGGCAGCACACACACCGGGCAACCCGGCCCGTGGATCATGCGCACGTTCGCCGGCAACAGATCGATCACGCCATAGCGCGCGATGGCGTGGGTGTGTCCGCCGCAGAACTCCATGAGCCGGTAGTGATGCGCGGGCCGCACCTCGGCAGCGATGCGCTCGCTCAGATGCTGCGCCAGTTGGCCATCGCGGAACTCGTCGATGTACTTCATGTGCGGTACCTCGTTCTGCTGGCTGCGACACTCGTGGGCTTCACGCTTGCTCAGACGCTGGAGATCGCAAGCTCGGGCGGCACCTGCGCGGCCTCACTTGCCGCCAGCTCCGCGAACAAGGCCAGCGTGCGGCTGGCCTCGGCCTCATCGAGCACGCCGATGGCATGGCCCACGTGCACGATCACGTAATCACCGGGTACTGCCTCCGGCACGAGGGCGACACTGATGGGCTTGCGGATGCCGCCGAGTTCCACCAGGGCCTGGTCGCCCTCACGGCGTTCGATGAGCAGGGCCGGTATGGCTAGGCACATGTGGGTGTCTCCTCAGTGATGTGGTCCCGGCTTCGGTGCAGGGCCACCCAGGCCTGACCGATGGCCAGGCCTGCATCGCCACAGCCCATCGCCCGGGGCAGGAAGGGTTCGAGGCCCGCGGCACGCAGGCGGGCCTGCACCCGTTCGTTCAGGATGCGATTGAAGAAACAGCCTCCGCCCAGGCACACGTTGCGCACGCCTCGCGCCCGGGCGGCATCCACGAGCCAGTCGGCCAGTGCCTCGGCGAGGCCCAGGTGGAAGGCGGCGGCACGCCGATCCACTTCTGCGGCCGGGGTGTCGAGCAGACCGGCCCAGAGGGGACGAAGGTCCAGCACCTGAGGCTGACCCGCGTCGATGCGCACGGCAGCCGGCAAAGGTTGAATGTCTGCATCGGCCACCAGGGCCCGCGCCGCCGCCTGCTCCAGCGCGATGGCGGCCTCGGCCTCCTCCTGCTGCTCGAAGCAGAGCCCAAGGGCAGCGGCAGCGGCATCGAACCAGCGCCCGGCGCTGCTGGTCGCGGGGCAGTTGACCCCGCGCTCGAGCATCTGAACCAGCCCCAGCGCCCGGGTAGAGCCGACCAGCGGCCCCCAGCGCGAAGGGATCTCGGCCGTGCGCCCGAGGGCGTGCAGCACACTGGCCGCCATGCGCCAGGGCTCGCGTGCCGCCCGATCGCCACCCGGCAGGGCCAACGGCTGCAGATGACCGAGGCGCTCACTGGCTGCGCCCTCGAGCCAGAGCAGTTCACCGCCCCAGGCCGTGCCATCGTCTCCCAGACCCACTCCATCCAGGGCCAGCCCGACCACGGCACCTTCCAGTCGATGTTCAGCCACCACCGCCGCGAGGTGGGCCTGATGGTGCTGCACACCGATTGCAGGCACACCAAGCTGCTCGGCCACTTCAACGGCCAGTCGCGTGCTGTGGAAATCCGGGTGCAGGTCGTGCGCCACCGCCTGCACGGGTCGCCCTGAGTGCTTTGCCAGTGCGAGCAGTGAATCGACCGACACCTCGAGTGCGGCACAGGCCTCGGGGGTACCGAGGTCTCCATGCACTGGTGACCAGTGGGCCTGACCGTTCATCCACAGACAGGCCGTGTTCTTCAGCCAGGCTCCGGTGGCCAGCACGGAGGGTGATCCGTTCACGGCTTTGCCGACCCTTGACGACGACCAAGTTCTGCCTCGAGTTCAGCCACCCGAGCACGCAGGGCAGCGACTTCTGCCGCCTGCGGCCCTACTGTCGTCGCGCCATGGCCCATCAGAGCGAGGAGCCAGGCGATCCAGTCGTCCATGCCCGCACCGGTAGTGGCCGAGACCTGCAGGACCTCGATCCCGGGGTTCACCTCGCGCGCCATCGCCACACAACGTGCCACATCGAAGGTGACGTACGGCAGCAGATCGACCTTGGTCAGCACCATCAGGCGCGCAGTGGCGAACATGTCCGGATATTTGCGCGGCTTGTCCTCACCCTCGGTGACGGACAGCACCACCACCCGAGCCGCCTCACCCAGATCCCACAGCGCCGGGCAGACGAGATTGCCCACGTTCTCGATGAAGAGAAGACTGTCCGCGCCAGTCGCGTGGTCGTGCGCATGGGTGTGATCGTGTGGGTGGTCGTGCGCATGTGGATGTTCATGGGCGTGCGCGTGCGGATGTTCATGAGCGTGATCGTGTGCATGTTCGTGCGCATGCGGATGTTCATGGGCGTGATCGTGTGCATGCAGACGCGCAAAGGCAGCCGCAACCATCGGGGCATCGAGGTGACAGCCCTTGCCCGTGTTGACCTGGATGGCAGGCACACCGGTTGCGCGAATGCGATCGGCATCGAGGCTGGTCTGCTGATCACCTTCGATGACGGCGAGCGGTAGATCCGGCAAGCGCTCGCGCAGAAGCCTCAGGCTGGCGCACAGCAAGGTGGTCTTGCCCGAACCCGGGCTGGACACGAGATTCAGCGCCGTCACCCCGTGCGCGGTGAAGTGCGCGCGGTTCTCGCGT
>DNIF01000097.1 GCA_003485715.1 Gammaproteobacteria bacterium | reverse complement strand
AGCGGAGCTGCGATCCGGCTCGACCGCGGCCGGGTACAGCGGGGAAGTCGCACCTGGGCGCAGCTCGCCACCCACTATGCGCGGCTGGGACCCAGCCTGCGCCTCGGCCTGCCCCTGCTGCCGTGCCTGGCCGTGCTCGCCGGCGCCGGCCTCACCGGACACTTCTCCGTGCCACTGGCAATCGGCACACTGCTCGCGTTCTACCTCTGCGCCGTGGCCCTTGGCGCCAGCGAAACGAACCGCCTCGAACGCATGGGCATACTGGCCACGGAGCTCGCGCGGGGCGATCTGGCCGGCGCGCTGCCGATCCTCGACGACAGTCCTTCGGGGCGCATCGGCAATCAGCTCGTCATCGTGCGCAACCGGCTGCTCGAGATCACGCATTCACTGGCCCAGGGCGGGCGCCGGCTCGACGAGTCCGCAAGGGGTCTGGCGGCCTCGGCCGCGCACACCCTCGATACCGGCCAGGCGCAATCCGATGCCACAGTCAAGGTCGCGGCTGCGGTGGAGGAGTTCTCCGTCTCCATCGAGGAACTCAAGAGCCATGCCGGATCGGTGCAGACCGCCGCCACGGCCGCGGACGAGGCAGCAACCGCCGGTGCGGCCACCACCCAACGAATCGTCCGCGACATCGGACAGGCGGCGAGTTCAGTGGCCGAGGCCGCCGCCGGCATTCGCGAACTCGAGAAGATCTCGAGCGAGATCGGGCAGATCGTAGTGACGATCAAGGACATCGCCGATCAGACCAATCTGCTGGCACTGAACGCTGCCATCGAGGCGGCGCGCGCCGGGCAGCAGGGCCGTGGCTTCGCCGTCGTGGCCGATGAGGTGCGCAAGCTCGCCGAAGGAACCGCGGAATCGACCACGCGCATCGCCTCCATGGTCGAAGGCATCCAGCGTCGCACCCGGGTTGCGGCCGGCGACATGCAGTCCGTGGTCACGCAGGTCGAGAGCGGTGTGCAAAGCGCACAGGTGCTGGGCGATTCCATCTCCGGGATCCGCGACAAGGCAAACCGGGTGGCGAGTGCTGTAGTGGAGATCCGCCACGCCCTGCAGGAGCAGGCGAGCGCGGCACGCGAGATTGCCCAGCAGGTCGAACATATCGCGCAGATGAGCGAAGAGAACGCGACCGCCGCACGCGAGACGCAGGCTGCCGGTCAGAATGCAGCGACCGGACTCATCGGCCAGCGCATGAAGGACCTTGCCGCGGGTTTCGGCGTCGGCTGACTTGAGGCTGGGGTCGCGCTCGGCGGGAGGGTGGAAATCCGGCCAATCGGTGGCGGTCGCAGCCGGACGGCAGGCAACCAGGATCAGGACTCGCTCGATGCCCTGATGACCTGCGCGCCAAGCGTCATCCCGCGATACGGACGCGGACAGGCCACAGGCGAAGCATCACCCTGAGGTCAGCCATCTCGATTACCAATTGGTGTGTCGAGAGATGGCGGAGAGGGTGGGATTCGAACCCACGTGCCTCTTTCGAGGCTCAACCGATTTCGAGTCGGTGCCGTTATGACCGCTTCGGTACCTCTCCGCGAGGGCTGCGAGTCTACTCTGGCCTCGCTGCGGGCACCACAGCGACATTCCACAACGATAAGCCGGGATTCGGACCTGGCAGAACGTCGTCAAGGCTAGAACCGCACGATCGCACCTGCGCACCGGGCCCGCCGAGGTCACCGACGACCCGCACGATGGCCTGACGGTATTGCATGCTCAACCTCATTGACTGCAATCCCCGGTACGCCCCTCAGGCGCTGTCCCGTCTGCCGAGTTCGGCCTGAAGCCCCTCGATCTGCTCCGCCGTCAGACGTGCAGCCACACGGGTCAGATGCGCCGAGGCCCGCTCATCGCCCTCCCGCTCGGCCTGTGCCAGACAGCGGTAGGCCGCGAGCAGGTCACGCGGCCCGCCCTCACCGCTGGCATGCAGCACCCCGAGCGCATAAAGGGCGTTCGCATTGCCCTGAGTTGCCGCGCGCTGCAACCAGGCGCGGGCAGCCACGGCACCGGCCTGGGACTCATCGGAGCGTTCCAGCAGGGCGAGCCCGTGGCGGTACTGAGCCTTATGGTAGCCACCCTCGGCGGCCTTGCGCAGCCACTCACGCCCCGCAACCGGGTCACGGCCGAGACCTTCACCGCGCAGATAGGCCATCGCCACCTGATATTGCGCCTTCGGATGGCCCTGCTCAGCGGCCTCGAGGAACCAGCGCAGGGCCTCTGCGTCGTCCGCACGCACACCCAGGCCATGACGATGTATGAGGCCAAGCTGATACTGGGCACGGTGGTAGCCCTGCTCGGCGGCACGGCGCTGCCACTGAGCTGCGATCCGGTCATCTTGCGGGATGCCCTCGCCCGACGCGTACAGCAGACCGAGATGATACTGGGCCTTGGCATAGCCCTGATTGGCGGCAGCCAGATACCAGCGCAAGGCCTCGGCAGGGTCGCGCTCGACCCCCTCGCCGCGCAGATAGGCCATGGCCAGATTCAACTGCGCATGCGGATAGCCCTGAGCCGAAGCCGCCCGATACCAGGTGATCGCTTCCGTGAGGTCCTTATCGACGCCCTGACCGAGGGCACACATCAGCCCGAGGTTGAAACGCGCCACTGCGCTGCCCCCGATGGCCCCCTGCCGATACCAGTGCAGGGCACGCTCGAGATCCACCGGGCCACCGATGCCCCGCTGGTGGAACCAGGCCAACGCCGCCTGCGCCGGTGCGTAGCCCAATTCGGCCGCTCGCTCGAACCATTCGCGTGCGTGCTGGGCGTCCTGCACGACCCCATTACCGCGCGCATGCATCTGCGCAAGTCGATAGCAGGAATGTGCGTGCCCGAGTTCGGCGGCACGGGTGTACCAGTTGCGCGCCAGGGCGAGGTCGGTCCGCACTCCCCAGCCATTGAAATACAGGTCGCCGAGGGCTGCCTGGGCGTCGACATCGCCCCCCTTCGCAAGGTCGAGGAGGGTGGAGAATTCGGTGTTCGTGATGGCCATGGCTGGGAAACCCCGTGCGAAGCCCTGTGGCTCAGTGTGGACCTGCAACGCAACGTTGTGAACCCGCAGTGCAGCGAAGTCAACCGTGATCACTCGTCGCGGAGGACTTGGCGGCACGCTTGCCTGTCCCGATCAGCGTGGGGCCTTGCGAGCAGGCGGGTCACCAACGCCACCCGATTGCAGAGAAATTCATGCAGCTGTAATGAAATGTCGCTAATGTGCGGTGCAGCAGTTTCGCGGCTTCAGGAGCTTCCAGCATGTCTCTCCTCCCCTTTCTCGAACGCACGCTTGGCTATTTCATCGGGATCGCGCTCTGGTGTCTCGTCCTGGGGCCAGACAATCGGCTCGACAGCGACCTTGTTTTCAGCGGCAGTGCCACACTCGCGGCGATTCTGCTCTGCGCCCTTGTGGCGATTTCGCTGCACCGTCGAGGCCAGCGCGAGGCGGCAAGGGATGGCTTTTGCCCGACCGACGCCAAATCCGCGGGCGATGTCCTGCCCTGTGGCGGTAACGAACGCTAGCTTTTGCGTCCAGTGACGAGGATGCGGGTTTCCCAGCGTGCCCTCGTGAAACATTCCGGGGCCTTCAGCGACGGGGTGCCCGCCAAGCAGGAGGTCGTGAGCGCCGCACGCTCACAATGAGTCGCGGGCCCGGGTGAGTTTCATCGGCTCACCCAGACCCGCCAGAACACGCTGATCAGTTGGCGCCGGCCTTGGGCCGCTCGCCCGTGACTGTTTTCAGCCCATGCGCGGGCCGCGTGGACCGTCGCCGTAGCGGGACCGAGGCCCGCCGCCACCGCCTGCTCCACCTTGGCGCGGACGCGCTTCATTGACGGTGAGACGACGCCCGTCGATGTCCTGTCCATTCAGGCTGGCGATCGCCTTGTGCCCATCTTCATCACCCATTTCGACGAAACCGAAACCACGCGAGCGACCGGTCTCGCGATCCATGACCACGCTGGCGGAGCGCACTGGACCAAAGGTCTCGAACATGGAACGAAGCTGATCGTCGGTGGTGCGGAATGCAAGATTTCCAACGTAGATATTCATCGAGCTTGAGACTCCCTGAGCCGCGTACCGGCCGAATCCCGATCTCGACGCACTGACCCCGAACCTGAGGCCGGGCAAGCGCGATGGATGTCGGAGTCGGACTCGGAACGGCTGCCTGTCGGCTGTACTTGGACTGTTGAGGGTGAGCGGCAGGCTCAGGACCGCAGCCCTGTTGGATGCCTGCGTGAGTGGGCTGCCTCCCTGCGCGCGACGGCCAATTCGCGCCGCCCCGAGCACCCTGCATCCGACCGGGTGCGCACGACTCCCCGGCCTTGCCAAGTGCTGCGGAACGGACAGCGATGAAGCTGCGCGTTCAGACGACCCCTCACCCCACAGGCCCGCAGCCTTCGTTCATTCCGGTTTGCCGGATGCCGGTAGGTAACCCCTACTCGTCGGACATCCGCCCTGTCAGGAAACACGAAGGACCGCGACTCGCTGCAATCGATCAGCCGCTGACCTGCACTTTCAACGGCAACGGCACGCTAGCACAGGGCGGAAGTACGCTGCCATCCCGAAATCGTGAAGGCCGCAGGAAATTTGCCAATGCGCGGGCACCGAACGATGCCACTGCAACGGAGATGCATTGGACGGGGTCACGCCAAGCATTCTCCTGCGGGAAATACGTAGTGCCCGCCGTTGCGGCTCACTGCCGCCTCGGCAGCGGTGACAACTTCAGCAGCAACCTCTTCACCTTCAGCCAGGAACCGGGCGGTAATCGTGTCCAGGGAAGCATCGACCTCAGCCACCTGCCGGATCTCACGGGCGCGGTAAGTTTCCGCATCCGCAATCTCAGCGATACTGCCGCCAATGGCGGGACCGTCGGCGGCGATGACGCCTTCACGTAGGCGAGGGATCGGGGTGTTGGAAAACCAAAGCGACTGCGTGCACCCTCAGACAAAACGGCCCTCGGCACCGGCATAACGCAGGCGCCCGAGACGCCCCTCGTGACGAAGTTCCTCCACGGCGTCACGCAGGCGCGCGACGCGCTCCGGGAAGCGCTCTGCACCGAGGGCGAGCAGCGCGGCATGGGGATCGCCCGCCGTGAGTGCCCGCTTGATCGCGACATGCGGCGCACGCCCCTGATGGCGAATATCCGCCACCAGCAGACATGTGATGTCATCGGCACCATCGAGACCATAGCGCAAGGCGTAATGGCCCAGCGCCTCCTGCAGCGCCGTCACGGCGACCGCGACCTGTAGCGCGATCGCCTGCGGATCGTTGCGCACGCGATGAATGAGGCGTGCCGCCTGGATCACCTCGACGTCCTCCACCTCCCGGGAACCAGGATTGAGATAGTCGAGCAGCCCCTGCGTGCCGTGAACATCTTCCAGCACACGGGGCGGTGTGGCGTCTGCGAGGCGCACGATTTGCCCATCGGCGAGGCCGAGGTCGGGAAAGGAGGCACCGGCGTCGGGCAGTGCCAGCACCGCCCGCAGCCAGCGCACGAACTGGCCTTGGGCGACATGTGCCCCCGCCTGCAGGAAGCCGAAGGTGCAGCGTGCGCGGTCGTAGGTGTTCAAGGCATGGAAGTGCCCGCCCTCCACCCGCGCGATGGGTTCAATCCAGTCGGCCCAGACGCCGTGCCGCTCCCGCCAGTCAAGCGCCCGATAATGCAGGCGCTCGATGGCCTCGTCGTTCATCAGCCCCTTGCGGGCACCGTAGCGCACGCGCTGACCGACAAGAAACGTATCACCAGCCACGGTGGCAAAGTAACGACCATTCTCGAAGCGGAAGGCTACCGGGTGCATGCGTGCGTGCGCCTTTTCGCTTGCTCAGATGCCGGGGCGCAGACGCCAGCCACGGCCGTCCGTACGTGCCACGCGTGTCGGCATGGCTTCCGGTTCCACATCGGCGAGCACCGCAAGGAGGTCCTGCCGCACCTCGGGGCTATTCAGGTGGTAGTGATGCCCGAGCGGATCTTCGCTGGGTGACACGACCGGTGTGCAGTCGACTACCCGTACCTTGTCCGGCAGCAGTAGCGCGTTGCGTGGCCCGCCCGCCCCTAGCCGCTCCGGATTGGCCTTGGTGTAGTCGCTCGCCATGAGGGCTCGATCTCGAGCGTTGTGATAGACCGTCACGCTGCGCGCTATGTCGGCCACTCCGCCCAGCTTGTGCGGGTGCTCGAAGGTATCGTGGTCTTCGTCCGCGGCGACGAGCAGCACGTGATCGAGATGCCGGCGCAGCCTTTGGCCCGCGGACAGGCGCACTGACTGCCAGGCCCAGCGCAGGGCGTAGCTACCCATGCTGTGCGCGAGCAGGTGGATCCCCTGCCCGCAGTGCTCGCTCGACGGCAACTTCCGCAGCCAGTGCGAAAGTTTCTGCAGACCACGCCCCAGCGCAACACCCGAGGCGCGGGCGTCATCGCGATCACTCGCATAGGCGAGGTAGGGCAACAGTGAACCATCCGAGGGCCAGGAAAACACACAGAGCACGAGCGGCCGCTCGGACAACGCGGTCGCCAGCCGCGCACCCGTGCGCAGTGATTCCTCGAAGCTGGTGTTGAATCCATGGATGAACAGCAGCGCATCAGCGCACCGCTCCACCATCTCGGCACGCATGGCGGCGAATACCATCTGGCTGCCGAGCCGCTGACGGGAAAGATCGCCGCGCTCAAGATCCGCCTGCGGCACGTTGAGTCGCTCGGGCGCGACTTCCACGGTCAGCAGGCCTGCCGCATCGCCGTCGTCGAAGTTCGCCCAGCCGAAGCGCAGATCCGTGAGCCCGCGCGGACTGAAGCGCCCGCCGAAGGCGTCTGGCCCGCCGCCACGACGGGGTGCACGGTTGGTGGCGAAATAGATCCGCATGGCAGCCTCCCGAGCCCGATCACCCGCAAGTGTCCGATCTACGGGGTCGGGGAACATTGATGATTGACGCATCGATCCGGCCATCGTGGCCCGGTCGATGGTACCGTTCGCGACTCCCACCCCGTAAGGAGCGACACGACATGGATCCCATCTCCGCCTG
>DNIF01000111.1 GCA_003485715.1 Gammaproteobacteria bacterium | reverse complement strand
CGGTGTTCGGGGTGAAGGGCGGTGCCGCCGGCGGTGGTTACGCGCAGATCGTGCCCATGGAGGACATCAATCTCCACTTCACCGGCGACTTCCACGCCATCGGTGCGGCGCACAATCTGCTGGCCGCCCTCATCGACAACCACATCAACCATGGCAATGCACTCGCCATCGATCCGCGCTTGATTCAGTGGAAGCGCGTGGTCGACATGAACGATCGCGCCCTGCGCCGCATCGTCGTCGGCATCGGCGGGACGGCCAACGGTTTCGTGCGCGAGGATGGCTACGACATCGTCGTGGCCTCCGAGGTCATGGCCATCCTGTGTCTGGCCCAGTCCCTGGCAGACCTCAAGGAACGTCTCGGCCGCGCCATCATCGGCTACTCGATGGGCGACCGTCGGCCCATCCACGCGCGCGATCTCAACGCCCACGGTGCGATGGCCACGCTGCTCAAGGACGCCATCAAGCCGAATGTGGTGCAGACGCTGGAGAACAACGTCGCCTTCGTCCACGGTGGCCCCTTCGCAAACATCGCCCATGGCTGCAACTCGGTCACGGCCACACGCACGGCACTGAAGCTCGGCGATTACTGCGTCACCGAGGCCGGCTTCGGTGCCGATCTCGGCGCGGAGAAGTTCATCGACATCAAGTGCCGCATGTCGGGTCTGAAGCCCGATGCGGTGGTCCTGGTCGCGACCATTCGCGCGCTGAAGTTCCACGGGGGCGTGAAGAAGGAGGACCTCAATCAGGAAAACCTCGAGGCCCTGCGTGCGGGGATGGTCAACATCGAGCGTCATCTGAACAACATCCGCGAACACTACGGCCTGCCCTGTGTGGTGTCGGTCAATCACTTCACCTTTGATACCGAGGCCGAGGTTGCGCTGCTGCGCGAGCGGATCGAGTCACTCGGGGCGCGCTTCGTGGTCGCCCGACACTGGGCCGAGGGCGGTAAGGGGGCCGAAGAGCTCGCGCGCACGGTGGTGGAACTCGCCGAGGGTGAGCCCCGTGAAGCATGCTTCGTCTACCCGGACGACCTGCCGCTGGAGCAGAAGATCGAGGCGGTCGCGAAGAAGATCTACGGTGCCGGGGCCGTCACCTTCAGCCCGGCCGCGAAGAAGCAGTTGGCCGACTGGAACGCGGACTACCGCCTCTTCCCGGTCTGCATGGCCAAGACCCAGATGTCCTTCTCGGGAGACGCCAACCTCAAGGGTGCCCCCACCGGTCACACGCTCAACGTGCGTGAGGTACGACTCGCCAACGGTGCTGGCTTCATCGTCGCGATCTGCGGCGAGATCATGACCATGCCGGGGCTGCCCAAGGTGCCCTCGGCCGAGAAGATCGACATCGACGACGACGGCTGCATCAGCGGCCTGTTCTGAGCGGGTAACAGCCCGGGCGAGGGGCCTAGGCCGTCCCTCGCCCGGTGCTTTCGCGCAGAGGGGGCCGTCTGCGTTGCTCGTCCCGATCCGCTGGCCGTTCGCTACGCTTCCTGCACCGGCTCGAGGTCGAGCCAGAGATCCGCCAGGGTCAGCGGCAGGCGCTCGAAGGGCTCGATTCCCACCACGTCGTCGTCGAAGTGGTGGGCGACGAGCACCCAGCCCTCGTCACTTCGTCGGAACACCTCGATGCGTCGTGAGAGCGGCTCCACCAACCACACGTGGCCGACGCCGGCCTTGTGGTAGCGCCCGAGCTTGAGCCCCCGGTCCAGGCGGCAGGTGGCGGGTGAGGCAACCTCACACAGCCAGTCCGGTGCCTCACTGAACCACGGCTTTGCCGCGAGCCTGGGCATGCGATCACGCCGCCAGCCGGCGATGTCCGGCACCAGCACATCGGCACCGAAGTGCAACTCGGGCTCATCGAGGATCCACCAGCCGCCGGGCGGGCCACCCTCGACACCGCCGGGGCCGTCGAAGGCCACCAGCAGATGCCCACCGATCTGACTGGCGGCGCGGGCATGCGGGCTGGCCGGCCGCGCCTGAGCGTAGAGTGTGCCGTCGATGAGTTCGCCCACATAGCGCTCGGGCAGCGCCTCCACATCCGCGTAGGTGGCCATCCCCGGGGCAGGCAAAACGAGGCTGTCGCTCATCGAGGGGATCTCACGGGTTCGGGCGAGGCGGGTCATGCGGTGGACTCCGGTGAGGATAGGCGGGAGTCCATTCCAGCGCAGCCGGAGGCAAGCGTTGCAACAGCCGGTGCGGATTGTGCCGCTGGCGCGGGATTCGGGAGCTGCCCTCGCCCCGAGGTGAGCAGATGGGTGGAGGCCCGCCTGCCGTGCGGGTCTCGGGGATGCTCAGAGGCTCGGGAAGGCGCGGCGCGCCTCTTCTGCCGCCTCGCTCGCCGCCTTGAAGCAGGTGCGCAAGCCGGCGGAATCCAGGTGCAGCCGGCGGCCCGAGGCCGTCGCGAGTAACGTCGCGAGCTTCTCATCCGACGTACCCTCCCCACGATTGGCGAGGGCGTTGGCCACGGCCACCACGTCGGTGAGGTCGGGCAGCAAGCGGATAGGGTCCCGCTCGAGGTCTTCGTGCTCCTCGGCTACCAATTGCACTGGCAGTGGCAGGCCCCAGCCCTCGAGCAGGGCGCGACCCACCGGGCAGTGCCAGTCGGCAGCGATGCTGGCCAGGCTCTTGCCCGCCTCCAGCAGCTCCGGATAGTCCTGCGCCCGCAGCACCACGTAGAACTTGCCGAGATCGTGCAGCAGGCCGGCAAGCTGCGCAGATCCCGCATTCGCCATGCGTGCATGCTGCGCGATGAAGCGCGCAGCCTGTGCAACCAGCAGGCTGTGTTCCCATACCTCGCGCAGGTAGTCGCGGAAGGGTGCCACCGTGGGTGCTAGAGACAACTGCCGCATGCCGAACATCACGGCGATGTCGCGCAATTCGGCCATCCCAAGACGCTGAATGGCGCGCGCCAGTGAGGTCTCGGCCGGTCCCGACTGGCGATAGAGGGCCGAGTTGGCCAGACGCAGGACCTGCGCCGCCAGCACCGGCTCGAGCGATACGGCAGCGACGAGCTGATTGAGCGTGCTGTCGGCAGCGTCAGCCAGATTGCGGATCCGGAGCGTCACGTCTGGAAAAGACGGGATCACCAGGTGCTCCGCCCCGCAATCCTCCGCCAGCCGGGTGAGGAAAAGCTTCTGAACCTCAGAGATGCTGCGCGTGCTGCTGACGGTGCTGCTCATGCCGCCGCCCCCGAGGCGCTGCCACGGGGCTTGAGGAAAGTACTTCGAGTCATGCTGGACGCCCTCCAGCGGCACTTCGCCGCTGGCCTCGATAGCGGCCTGGCGACGATAGCTTTGAACTCGGTCAGGCCGACACACCCCGGTCCGACTTTGACCGCCCGCTCACTCCGCCTCAGCCCCTCGCGTGCGAGGGGCTCTGCAGCAGCAAGCGGACGGCTTGCCGAAGCCACCTCAACCCGTCCAGCCGAGGCCGGCAGCGATGCAACTGATGGACAACAGCAACGGCACCAGCCACTCGGCGGAGGCCTTGTCCTGCTTTTCGGCACGGAAGCGCCGCACCAGCCGGACCTGCTCGAGACCCACCGCGTTGATGGTGGGCAGGCGGCGGGAGAGCCGGCGGCGGAAGAGCGGGAAACGGTCACAGAGTCGCGGGCGCCCCGAGAGCATCAGCACGTGACGCACCGTCAGCCAGTATTCGGCCTCGATGAGCGAGAAGATGCGCTCGCGCGTCGGCGCGTCGTCCAACAGATTGGCGTACTCGCGCGCGATGGCGAGGTCCACCTGTGGGAGGGTCTTCTCTACCTCGTCGATCACCATGCGGAACAGGCGCGACTCTTCGTACAGGCGACGCAGCGCGGACATGGCACGCTCGCCGTTATCCGCGAGATAGCCCTGTAGAGCGGAGCCGACGCCGTACCAGTTGGGCACCAGATGGCGATTCTGGGTCCAGGCGAATACCCAGGGGATCGCGCGCAGGTCACCCAGTGTCTTGGCCCCGAAGCGTCGGGCCGGACGCGACCCGATGTTGAGCAGGGTGAGCTCCTCCACCGGGCTCGCTGCCTCGTAGTAGTTCACGAGGCCGGGCTGCTCCACGAGCTGCCGATAGACCGCGTAGGAGCGCTCGGAGAGTTCTCCCATGAGGGCGTCGAACTCGGGACGCTCCTGCGCCTCACGGTCACGCGGGGCGAGCAGCGAGTGCCGCAGTACGCTGGAGGCCAGCAGCTCGAGTTCGTAACCGGCCGTGCCACGGTTGGCGAAACGGCCGGACACCACCTCTCCCTGGACGGTCAGGCGCAGCCTGCCGTTGACCGAACCCGCCGGCTGCGCGCCGATGGCGATGCCGATGGGAGCCCCACCGCGCGAGACCGAGCCACCACGCCCATGGAAGAAGGAGATGGGCACTCCCAACTCCTCCGAGAGCGATGTGAGCACCTTCTGCGCCTTGTGCAGCTCCCAGTTGGCCGTGAAGTAGCCGCCATCCTTGTTGCTGTCGGAGTAGCCGATCATGACCTCCTGCACACCACCCTGGGCTTCCACCGTGCGCCGCACGAAGGCGTGTCCGAGCAGCTCACGCATGATGTCAGGGGCAGCGCGGAGATCATCGATGGTCTCGAACAGCGGGACCACGACCAGCGTGCTGTATTCGGATCCGGGTGAACCCGTCACCAGCCCGGCATGACGTGCCAGCAGATACACACCCAGCACATCGGCAGCGCAACGCGTCATGCTGAGCACCATCGCGTTGAAGGCCTGCGCATCCAGTCGGGCGCTTCCATCACGAACAACCGCAAGCATGCCGATGGTGGACTCCGCGTCACTCGGGATGACACTGAGCGTCGCGAACTGCTCCGGCGGCAGCATGAGCTGCGTCACCAGCCAATCCAGCCACTCCCGGGAGCGGGAGTCTGGCGGCGTGGGACCTTCACCGTGCTGCAGACACCACAAAGCCGCAAGCGCCCGGTTGGTCGTGGTGGTGTTGTCACGCAGGTCGAGTGCGACCGTACGGAAACCGAAGGTCTCCAGCTCCTGCCGCAAGGGTTGCACCAGCAAGCGAGAGAGCCGGTCGGACCGCAGCGACGACAGCGTGCGCTCGAGCAGACGCAGATCGGCAAGCATCTCTTCCGCAGAGCGGTAGGCCGATGGACTCGCATCGGCGAGTTCCGCCTCAGTATCCGCAATGGTGGCATCGAGGCGCGCGAGCATGCAGGCGACGAATTGCCGCAGGCACTCGCCGCGGTTGCGCACCTGGATGGTCGCGGCCTCCGGTACGAGGCGGCAGGCAGCAGCGAGGGCTTCGCGGAACTCCTGCGGGAAATCGAGCGCATGATCGGCGAGGCTCAATCGGCGCACGAGCTCGATCAGACGCACCCGGTAATGCCCCAGGGCGGTCAGGCGATGGGTGCGTACCGTCTTCGCCGTCACCTCGTTGGTCACGAATGGATTGCCGTCGCGATCACCACCGATCCAGGAGCCGAACTGGAGCAGCGGCGGAATGCGAAAGGACTGGCCAGGGTAGGCGTCACCGAGGGCCCCTTCGAGCCGCTCGAGTACCTCCGGCACGCGGTCCATGATGGATTCCTGGAAGAAGTGCAGCCCCCACTGCACCTCCTGTTCGACACTGGGCTTCTCCAGACGCAATTCGCCGGTAAGCCAGAGAAGTTCGATCTCGGTGCGCAACTCGGCCTTGATGCGCTCACGTTCGCGCGGCGTCCAGCGCGATTCCTCCAGCTGCATGAGCAGGAGATAAATCCGCCGATGGATCTGCATGACCGTGACCCGACGCGCCTCGGTCGGATGTGCCGTGATGGTCGAGCGTACCGACGCCTGATCGAGGATCCGCTGCACTTCCTCGGCAGTGACACCCGCAGCGGCGGCTCGGGCAAACACATTGGCGAAGGTGCCGTTCACCGACGCCAGTCCACGCTCCGTCTCGATGGTGCGGCGACGGCGCATACCGGCGTTCTCTTCAGCGATGTTGAGGAGCTGGAACCAGATCCCCTGCGCCTGCAGCACGCGCAGCAACAGCGAACGGCTTTCGGCATCAATGGCCTGATGCCCGCGCAGCACCTCTGCCACGGCTGGTTCACGTTCAGCCACCACCTCGACGAGGAGGTTGAACAGCAAGGTGACCACGCCGTTCGTGTAACCGACCACAGCGGCCGAGATGGCGTCCTCGTGGGGGTCGACGGCCTCCGATACCGGGAAGAGTTGCTTGAGGTCCATCAGACCACCTTGTCGCGCAGTGGCTGACCGGAGAAGAAGAGATCGAGGTTCTGGGCGACGCGCATACCCATGGCCACCCGCGTTTCGGTGGTCGCAGAGCCGAGGTGGGGCAGCAGGACGACGTTATCCATGCCCAGCAAGGCCTCGGTCACCTGGGGTTCGCGCTCGAACACATCGAGACCGGCACCGGCGATGGCGCCGTCACGGAGCGCCTCGATGAGCGCCGCCTCATCGACCACATCGCCACGGGCCGTGTTGATGAGGAATGCATCAGGCTTCATCAGCCGCAGACGCTCGGCATTCATGAGGTGGTAGGTATCCTTGCCACCGGGGCAGTGCAGGGCGACGAAATCCGCCTGCCGCAGCACGTCTTCGACGGTCGGCAGGGCCGTGGCACCGAGGGCCGCACTCACCTCGGCCGGTGGCGGAAAGGGGTCGTTGAAGATGATGCGCATGTCGAAGCCATGGTGCGCCTTGTGGGCCATTGCCCGGGCGATGCGTCCAAACCCGATGAGGCCGAGTGTCTTGCCGGTCACCTTGGTGCCCATCATGTGGGTGGGGCGCCAGCCGGTCCACGCTTTGGTGCGCACGTGGCGTTCACC
>DNIF01000050.1 GCA_003485715.1 Gammaproteobacteria bacterium | reverse complement strand
GTCGCGGGCATCGAGCCCTTCCAGGCCCTGCCGCTCGCGCTCGCGGAGCTGTGGCTGTAACAGGTTCGCCGGGTTCGTGCGCCGCTTGCGTCTTCACCCGGGCGGCAGTGCCTCCTCGGTCGCCGCGAGCCAGCCGCGCAGGATGCTGTACTCGTGGCGGTCGAGCATCGCGCGCTGGAAGAGCCGCCTGAGGCGTGGCATCAGGCGGCGTGGTGCGGCCGGGTCGTGAAAGCCGATCCGCACCAGCACCCGCTCGAGATGCACGAAGAGATATTCCATCTCGGCGACCGTGATCTCGGCGAGCGGGCCATTTGCGCGGGGCGTGAAGCCCACGGGCGGCAGACTCGGCTGCCCGCTGTGGGCGAGCGCGGCCATGCGCAACTCGTAGCAAACCACCTGCACCGCTGAGGCGATGTTGAGGGAGTCGAAACCCTCGTTCACCGGGATGCGCAGCATGCGCTGGCAGAGGGCGAGTTCCTCGTTGCTGAGGCCGTTGTCCTCGCGCCCGAATACCATCGCCACCCGTCCTCCGGCGGCGGCAGTCTCGATCGCGAGATGCCCTGCCTCGCGTGCATCCAGCATGGGCCAGTTGAGGGAGCGAATGCGCGCCGAGGTGGCGAAGACGAGTGTGCAGTCGGCCAGTGCCGGGGCGAGTTCTCCGTACACGGACGCGGCCATGAGGAGGTCGTCGGCCCCGGAGGCGCGGGCCGTGGCCTCGGCGGAGGGATGGCATTGCGGGGCGACGAGGCGCAGGCCAGATAGACCCATGGTCTTCAGCGCGCGCGCGGCGGCCCCGATGTTGCCGGGGTGAGAGGTCTCCACCATCACGACGTGGAGGCGGTCGAGCAGGGCTTGCATGGCGCGCGATGCTAGCAGGGTTGGAAATACGGGCGGGTGTAGCCCCGTCCGATCAGGTGCCTGGATGCCTCGCCGCCCGCGCGGTCGGGCAAGGGGCGGCTGTGCCTCCCGGAGATCCGCGCCAGGCACGCGATTTCCTGCCGAGACCGGGCTGCCGGACGGTGACTGCGCTGCAATGGGTCCCCGTCTACCCTCCCATGGCCCTCCCATGGCCCGCCCCGCTGCCCGCGCCCACGAGACTCACCCCATGACCGCAACTCTGGAACTCCCCCCGCCCGGCCAGGCCACCTACGCCGACCTCGAGGCCCTGCCCGAGCGCTACGTGGGCGAGATCATCGACGGCACCCTCTACGCCCAGGCGCGACCGGCCATGCCGCACGCCCAGGCCCTCTCGGCGCTCGGCGCGCTCCTGCACGTCGCCTTCGGTCGCCGCCTCGGCGGTGAGGGTGACCCGCCCGGTGGCTGGTGGATCCTCGATGAACCCGAACTGCACTTCGGGGCCGATGTGCTGGTGCCTGACATCGCCGGCTGGCGCCGTGAGCGCCTGCCCCGTGTCCCGAACGCCCCGTGGCTCGAGCTGGCGCCCGACTGGCTCTGCGAGGTGGCATCTCCCTCCACGCGGCAGTTCGACCGCCGCCTCAAGCTCGGACGCTATCACGCGGCCGGGGTGGGGCATCTGTGGCTGGTGGAACCGCAGGCCCGCCACATCGAGGTCCTCCGCCGCAGCGAGGAAGGCTGGCTCCTCGTCGGCAGCCACTTCGACGACGAGGTCGTGGGCATCGAGCCCTTCCAGGCCCTGCCGCTCACGCTCGCGGAGTTGTGGCTGGATTAGCTGGCTCGGCGTTGATCACTCGCGGGGTAGGCGGTGCGCCTCCGGAGCGCTGGTACACTCCCGGCCTGTCCCACGGAGAGCCCGATGCACCCGATGCTCAACATGGCCGTGCGCGCCGCCCACCGCGCCGGTGACCTCATCCTCCGCTACCTCGACCGCGTGGGCGATCTCGACGTCCAGAGCAAGGGTCACAACGATTTCGTCTCCGAGGTGGATCGGGCGGCCGAGGCCACCATCATCGAGGTACTGCGCCGGGCCTATCCCGATCACGTCTTCATCGGCGAAGAGGGTGGGGAGCAGGCCGGTGAGAACGAGGACTACCAGTGGCTCATCGATCCGCTGGACGGCACCACCAATTTCCTGCACGGTCACCCGCAGTTCGCCGTGTCCATTGCACTGCGGGTGAAGGGGCGGCTGGAGCAGGGTGTCGTCTACGACCCTGCGCGCCAGGAGACTTTCACCGCCTCGCGCGGCGCTGGTGCCTATCTCAATGATCGCCGGTTGCGGGTCAGCCGTCGCACCGGGCTCAAGGGTGCGCTCATCGGCACGGGCTTCCCGGTGCGCCAGCCCGCGCACCTTGATCTGTACCTCGAGACCTTCCGCGCCATCATGCTCGAGACTGCCGGTGTACGCCGTGCCGGTGCCGCTGCCCTCGATCTCGCCTGGGTGGCCGCCGGTCGCATGGATGGCTTCTGGGAGTTCGTGCTGCAGCCCTGGGACATCGCTGCGGGGGCACTGCTCATCGAGGAGGCCGGCGGCATCGTCACCGACCTGGACGGCGGCACTGCGCACATGGAGCGGGGGCACGTCGTGGCGGGCAATCCGAAAGTCATCCGCGAACTCTTGAAACTCCTGCGCGGCACGGCCACGCGGCTCGATGCCATCGGCAAACGGGGGAGCTGAAATCATGCAGGAACGCCTTCCGCTCAAGGCCTTCATCCTCGCCGGCGGCTTCGGCACGCGGCTCTCGGAGGAGACGGCCGCCGTCCCCAAGCCCATGATCGAGATCGGCGGGCGCCCGCTGCTCTGGCACCTGATGAAGCTGCTCTCCTTCCGCGGCATCGACGACTTCGTCGTCGCGCTCGGCTACAAGGGCGAGGTCATCAAGCGCTACTTCCTCGATTACCCCCAGCTCGGCAGCGATCTGCACGTCGATCTCTCGCGCGGCAAGGTGCAGATGCGCGAGCAGTATGAGGAGGCCTGGCGCATCGATCTGGTCGATACCGGTCTCGAGACACTGACCGGTGGTCGGCTGAAGCGGCTCGCCGAGCACTTTCGCTCCACCATCCTGTTCACCTACGGCGATGGTCTGTCCGACGTGAACGTGGCGGATCTCCTCGCCTTCCACCGCGCCCACGGGCGGCTGGCCACCGTCACTGCGGTGCCACAGCCCGAGCGCTTCGGTGTGCTCGATCTGGCGAGCGATGGCCGGGTGCAGGCCTTCAACGAAAAGCCCGCCAGCAGCGGCGCCTTCATCAATGCCGGTTACTTCATCCTCGAGCCCGGCGTACTCGACTACATCGATTCTGATGCGAGCGTATGGGAGCGCGATTGCTGCGAGCGACTTGCCCGCGAGGGTCAACTCATGGCCTGGCGGCATGAGGGCTACTGGCAGTGCGTCGATACACTGCATGAACTGCGTCAGCTCCGGGAGATCTGGGCCAGCGGTCAGGCGCGCTGGAAGGTCTGGCCGTGAGGCGTGCTGGCTGCCGGTTCCCGGGCTCGGTCTGAGAGATGAGGCCGGAAGTTACGCCCGCCCTGGACGCTGCGCGCCGATTCTGGCGGGGGCGCCGCGTGCTCGTCACCGGGCACACGGGCTTCAAGGGCGCGTGGCTCACGCTGTGGTTGCAGCGCCTCGGGGCGCTCGTGGGAGGCATCGCACTGCCCCCGGAGACCTCCCCTTCGCTACATGCCGTGCTGGGCCCGGATCGACTGTGCCCGGAGCATCTCATCGACATCCGCGAGCCAGCGCCGCTCGTGGCGGCGATGCACGAGTTCGCCCCTGAGGTCGTGTTGCATCTGGCGGCCCAGGCACTGGTCTTCCGAGGCTATCGGGAGCCTGTCGCCACCTTCGCCACCAACGTGATGGGGACGGCGCACGTGCTGGAGGCGGCGCGCTCCTCCGGGAGTGTCCGTGCAGTGGTGGTTGTCACCAGCGACAAGGTCTACGCGAACGAGGAGCGGGGAGCTCCCTTCAGTGAAGAGGCACCGCTCGGGGGACATGACCCCTACGCCGCGAGCAAGGCGGCCTGCGAGATCCTCACGCATGCCTGGAATGCGTCCTTCATGCGTGCATCCGGTATCGCCCTCGCCACGGCGCGTGCAGGCAACGTGATCGGCGGTGGCGACTGGGCCGAAAACCGGTTGTTGCCGGATGCCGCCCGGGCCTGGTCACAGGGGCTGGAACTCACGCTGCGGCGTCCCGACGCGGTACGACCGTGGCAACACGTGCTGGAGCCCTTGTGGGGTTACCTATTGCTTGCGCAGGCGCTGCACGAGGGGCGGGCCGACCACGCGAGCTACAACTTCGGGCCGAGTGCCGCTGCCCAGGCGAGCGTGGGGGAAGTGATACTGCTGGCTCAGGGCGCGTGGCCAGGGGCCACGGTTTGCATCGACCCACCGGCAGGTGCCCCGGCAGAGTCGGGGCTGCTCAGGCTCGATGCCACGCGCGCCGCCCGGGATCTCGGCGTGACCTCGCGTTGGTCGCTCGAAGAGGCCGTTACACGCACCATGGGCTGGTACCGTGCCTTTTCCCAGGGGGAGTCCGCTGCGGCCCTGTGTGAAAACGACATCCTGGACTACGAGCGGCTTCTTGCGCTGTGAACCCGGGTTGGCTGGTGTAGATACCAGCCAGGAGAGGGCCGGGCCACCGAGTACCGCGAAATTCAGTAACGAGCATCGGGAGGCACATGCACATGCCCTACGATTCGCGCCGCGCCCTGGAGTTGTTGCGCATCGGCTCGGGCCGCGCCGACACCACCTTCCGTGAAGGCCAGGAAGAAGCGATCCGCCACATCGTCGATGGGCGCGGTCGCCTGCTGGTGGTGCAGAAGACCGGGTGGGGCAAGAGCTTCGTCTACTTCATCGCGACGAAACTGTTGCGCGATGGTGGCAGCGGCCCGGCGCTGCTGATCTCTCCGCTGTTGGCGCTGATGCGTAACCAGATCGCCGCGGCAGAGCGCATGGGCGTTCGCGCCGCCACGATCAACTCCGACAACGTCGACGACTGGACCCAAGTCGAGGCCAACCTTGCGCGCGGGGAAGTCGACATCCTCCTGATCTCACCCGAGCGCCTGGCGAACGAGCGCTTCCGTACGCAGGTGCTCGCTGGGATCGCCGCACAAATCTCGATGCTGGTCATCGACGAAGCGCACTGCATCTCCGACTGGGGCCACGACTTCCGCCCTCACTACCGCCTGCTGGAGCGGATCGTCAAGACGCTGCCGCCCAACCTCCGGCTGCTGGCCACCACGGCAACGGCGAACAACCGCGTGATGAAGGACCTTGCTGCCGTGCTCGGTCCGAAGCTCGAAGTCTCGCGCGGCGACTTGAATCGGACCTCGCTGTCCCTGCAGACGATCCGCTTGCCCAGCCAGGCCGAACGTCTGGCTTGGCTGGCGCAACAACTGGCCACTCTGCCGGGCCACGGCATCATCTACACGCTCACCGTGCGCGATGCCAACCGGGTCGCCGACTGGCTCAAGACCCGTGGCTTCAATGTCGAGGCCTATACGGGCGAAACGGGTGCCAGTCGGCAGGCGCTGGAGCAGGCACTGCTGAACAACGAGGTCAAGGCGCTGGTCGCGACGACGGCGCTGGGCATGGGCTACGACAATCCGGATCTGGCCTTCGTCATCCACTACCAGATGCCGGGCTCGGTTGTCGCCTACTACCAGCAAGTGGGCCGTGCCGGGCGCGCGCTCGACTCCGCTTACGGGGTGCTGCTGAGCGGCCAGGAAGAGCTGGACATCGCCGACTGGTTCATCCGCCGCGCCTTCCCGACCCGGCAGGAAGTCCAAGAAGTACTGAACGCAATCGAGGCGGAAGATCGCGGCCTGACCGTCCCCGAACTGCTGAGCCGCGTCAATCTGAGCAAGGGCCGTATCGAGAAGACAATCGCCCTGCTTTCCCTGGAAGCACCACCGCCCATCGCCAGGCACAACGGCAGGTGGCAGCTCACGGCCGCTAACTTGAGCGAGGGCTTCTGGGAGCGAGCGGAGCGACTCACGGCCCTGCGGCGTTACGAACACCGGCAGATGCAGGATTACGTCAATCTGCCTTTCGGTGAACACATGGGCTTTCTGATTCGCGCGCTCGACGGCGATCCAGGCGTTGTCACGCGGCCTGCGCTGCCTCCGTTGCCAACGGATGTGGATGAGGCGCTGGTTCGGGACGCCAGCGCGTTCCTGCGTCGTACCAGTCTGCCCATCGAACCCCGCAAGAAGTGGCCAGACGGGGGGCTCCCGCAGTACAACCTCGAGGATTTCATCGGGCTGGCCCGGCGAGCGCAACCCGGCAGGGCCCTCTGCGTCTGGGGTGACGCCGGCTGGGGTGGCCTGGTCCGGGACGGCAAGTACCGGGACGGCCGCTTTGCCGATGATCTGGTAGCGGCGTGCGTGAAGATGGTTCGCGAATGGAACCCCCAGCCCAAGCCGACGTGGGTGACCTGCGTGCCCTCGCTGCGTCATCCCGACCTCGTCCCCAACTTTGCGAAGCGCTTGGCTGCGGCCCTGGGCCTGCCGTTTCATATGGTCATCGCGAAAACTGACGACAGGCCTGAACAGAAGACGATGGCAAACA
>DNIF01000134.1 GCA_003485715.1 Gammaproteobacteria bacterium | reverse complement strand
GACTGACTCCTCAAAACCCCGTCGCGGGGTGGGTGTTGGTGGTTGTGACATTAGTGAACCGGCCGGACTGGGCATCCGACTGCCTCGAAATGCTCGCGCCCTCGCGCAAGCATGATACAGGCCATGGGCACAGCAGCTTGATGCCGCCGGCGCCTGGACAAGGAACTCAGGGCACGGGCAGCAAACCGTGAGCCGCTTCCGACAGAGGCGCGGCTATTCACGACCCGCGCACCTTGGCGCTCGCATCATCATGGTGCATCCGCGGGTGCAATCGCACCATCCCTGTGCGTCCGGCCCCGGTGGAGTGGCTGCGGACCGGGGCTTCGGGGACTGCATCCGGTGCCATGCGCATGAACTCCACCCTCAGAGGCTTATCGACCCCACCGGCGTTGCGGAGCCGCAGGCACCAGGCAGCAGGCGCTCCCCACGCATGAGGTCGGCGAGGGATTCCCGCTCTCGAACGAGGTGCATCGCGTCCCCGTCGACCATGACCTCGGCAGCACGCGGACGGCTGTTGTAGTTCGAGGCCATCACGAAGCCGTAGGCGCCAGCCGAGGCGATGGCGAGCAGTTCACCGGGGCCGGCCGAAAGCTGACGCTCGCGGCCGAGGAAGTCGCCGGTCTCGCACACCGGGCCTACCACCTCCACCCGTCGCGCCGGGGCGCCGGGGATCGGCGCGACTTCGAGGATGTCCTGCCAGGCCGAGTACAGGGCCGGGCGGATGAGATCGTTCATGGCGGCATCGCAGATGAGGAAACTGCGATCCTCCCCCTGCTTGAGGTACTCCACGCGCGTCAGGAGCAGCCCGGCGTTGCCGACGATGCTGCGGCCGGGTTCGAGCAGCAGGCGCTCGCCGCGTCCGCTCATGCCGGTGAGCAGGGCGCGGGCGTAATCTGCGGCCGTGGGTGGCGTCTCGTCCCGGTAGCGGATCCCGAGCCCACCTCCCATATCGATGTGCTCGAGCCGCATGCCCGCCGAGGCAAGCCGATCGACCAGTTCGAGCACACGCGCCAGCGCGTCGGCGAAAGGCTGCACGTCGAGGAGTTGTGAACCGATGTGGCAGGCAATCCCCGTGACCTCGAGCCCGGCACAGTCGCTGGCGCGTCGATAGGCCGCATCGGCAGCCGACACGGGGATGCCGAACTTGTTGCTGGCAAGGCCGGTGGCAATGTAGGGGTGGGTGCGGGCATCCACGTCCGGGTTGATGCGCAGGGCGACGGGCGCTCGCCGGCCATGCGCACGCGCCACTTCGTCAAGACGCTCGAGTTCGGGCTCGGATTCGACGTTGAAGCAACCGACCCCCACTTCCAGCGCACGCTCCAGCTCATCGTGGCGCTTGCCGACACCGGCGAAGACGACCCGCTTGGGATCGGCCCCGGCGCGAAGAGCACGTTCGAGTTCACCCACCGACACGATGTCGAAGCCGGAGCCGAGCGCCGCCAGCACACCGAGCACTGCCAGGTTGGAGTTGGCCTTGACCGCGTAACAGATCTGATGCGGGTGGGCCGCGAGCAGGGCGTCGAGTTCACACCAGGCGTGGGTGAGCGCAGCCCGACTGTAGACGTAGCACGGTGTGCCGTAGCGCTCAGCGACGACAGCCAACGGGACATCCTCCAGAACCAGCGCGCCATCACGCCGCATCAGCGCACTCACGTGCTGCGCTTCGCGGGCAGGTGAACCGGGAGTAACGGCACGTCGGACGCGCGTGCGCGGCGCGTCTCGTCACAGGCGGTCCCGCCGGCGGCAGGCTGATCCTCACGGTAGAGGGCACCCTTGGTGCCACAACCGGCCAGGGTCAAGGCCAAAGTCAAAGCCAAGGTGTAGACGGGAAGGGTCAGCGCAGGGTGCATGGTCTCAGGGGTGTTCAGGTCGGGTCGGGGCCGCGGGTGCCCCACGGCGTTGCAGGCCGCGCGGTAAGGGGGCGGTCACAGCGGGTTGCCATGGTAACGGCTTGGCGCGGGCTTGTACGACAGCGTGCCAGCCAGCACCCTTCGCGCCAGCCTGCCCATGTCGTCACCCTCGCCGGCCCCAGTGCTGCACCCGATTGGCCCGCCGTTCGGGGGCGACCTTCTACCGCGCGCCCTCTGCACCAAGCCTTCAAGGAGACATCCCATGCTCGAATGCGTGACCATCGAACCGTCAAGCCCGGCCACCGCCGCGGTGATCTGGCTGCATGGTCTCGGTGCCGATGGCCACGACTTCGAACCCATCGTCCCGGAGCTCGGCCTGCCACCAGGCCACAGCGTGCGTTTCATCTTCCCGCACGCGCCCATCCAGCCCGTCACTCTGAACGGCGGCTACGCCATGCGGGCATGGTTTGACGTGCGCAACCCAGACCTGCGCGTGGGCCTCGATGGGCCCGGCATCGAGGCCTCCGCGAACCTGGTGTGTGAGCTCATCGATGCGCAGGTGGCGAGTGGTATCTCCATGGAGCGCATCGTGCTGGCCGGCTTCTCCCAGGGCGGCGTCATGGCGCTGCACGTCGCCACGCGCTCGCCCATGCCGCTCGCTGGCGTGGTGGCGCTCTCCTGCTTCCTCGCCGATCCGGCCTCATTGCCAGCCCGGGTCACCGCTGCCGCGCGCAACACGCCCTTCTTCCTCGCTCACGGCACTGTTGACAGTGTCATCCCTCTCACCTTGGGGGAGGAGGCGCGGGTGGCTTTGGTTGCGGCCGGTGTTGACGTCGAGTGGCACCACTACGGCATGGCCCACGGCGTGAACATCGAGGAGATCGAGGCGATCGGTGCCTTCATCCGGCGGGTGCTCGTGCTCGGTTGAGCAGGCCGCCATATGGCTCGAGCGCGGCTAGTCCCTGCTCCCCCAACCAGGGACCCACTGAACAGCGCTCTCCCCCACCTCGCGGCGGGGGAGAGGAAGTCCATGCCCTGACCTGGGTCGGATGTTCAGATGTTCTCCAGGTCCGCAGGAGAATCTTTGATTCTTATCGCTTCCCTTCCTGTTCCATGGCGAGAACCTCGCCTGTTACAGGATCGATATAAAGCTCGTGCTTCTTGTTGTTCTTGCCGAGGAATTCCATTCCCCACACGAGATAACCGTCTTCCTTCTCCAGCTCGGCCTCCACGATAAAACCGTCGACCTTCTTCTTCGCTATTTCAATGGCCTGCACGATGTCTACTTTTACCTGCTCCATAACTGCTTCTTCATCGTCAAAATGCCCCATTTTTATGGAGCCCTGGAAATCTCCAGCGATTGCCGGGGGCGCGATCACTGATGCAGCAATGAATGCCGTAATTGTCAGTTCTTTCATCTTCGCTCTCCTCGTTGTTTTGCCGCAGGTTGCGCTTGGACAGGGTTTCCAGAAAAACCGCCGTTACGAGTCTGATTCATCACCACGAGATGCTGAATGGGGAAGCACAGGCGCAGCCTTCACCACACACCGCCATTATTGCTCAGAACGGCATTAACGCCTGCCCGAAGAATGCTACGCAACGAGCCTGTGTTGTGCAATGCGCCAGATCAACCATATGTCCTCATTGGCGCACTTGGATGCGTGAAATCCACCAGACACTTTCGGCGACAACTACGCCGGCAGTGCCGGCTTCGGAAACCGATAACTCACCAGACGGCCACTCGGGAAGAATGGGGCGACTTCGCCATGCAGGAGGTTTCGCCAACCCGCGAAGAATGCGGTCTTGGCCCAGGCAGCGCATGCGGCAAGCCCAGCGTCTCGCTCGTGCTCGGTGAAGAGGGGCAGCCAGTGCCGGGCGATAACATTTGGGCCGCATGCGAAACGCGCAGCAGCGCCTTTGAATGAGCCTCCGTGATTACTGCGGAGGGAAGAAGCTCGGCCGCGTGGCAGGCAGCAGGGGCGCCCTTGACCAGGCAGGCACCCCACAAGGAATGGACGAGAGCGTGGAGCGACCCAGCCACAGCCATTTTCGGCCGCCTGGATCAAATCCGAGAAGACACACAACCCATCCGGCGCTCTCTACTGCCTGACTGTCTGACGACATAGGCGGCGACTCCCGGCTCAAACTCGCCTCAGAGCGACGTGAGCAAGTCCCCGGCAAGGTGCGCATGCTCCTCAGGTGGGAAATCCTGCGCGCGTTGCAACTACGCCTCGGGCGCGGTGGCAGTGGCGGTGCCTCGTGCCGGGCCACTGCGACGACGGCGGCGGCGCTTCTTCTTTGGAGCACCCTCGCCCGTCGCCTGACCGCCCTCGCCAGCGGCGGACGAACCCGCATCGTCATCGTGAGCGGGCGCATCGTCGCCCTCCCTTGCCCCGTCCGCGGAGTCGTCGTCCGTATCGTCGTCCTCGGAATCCACCGGCAATGGCCGCGCCGCCTTCGCCACCCGCGCGGTGAGTTCCGGCGTCACGCGCTCCACCGGGATGCGATGGCCGATGTACTCCTCGATGTCCATCAGCGAGTAGACGTACTCCTCGCAGGCAAGCGAAATGGCGTCGCCACTCGCCCCGGCCCGCGCTGTGCGCCCAATCCGATGGACGTAATCCTCGGCGTTCTGAGGCAGGTCGTAGTTGTAGACGTGCGTGACCTCGGGGATGTGCAGGCCGCGGGCGGCGACATCGGTAGCCACCAGGTTCGGGAGTTCACCACGAGCAATCCGGGCGATGAGTTTCTGCCGCTTGCGCTGGGGCACGTCACCGGAGAGCACCTCGGCGGCAAAACCGTGGCGGTGCAGGGTCTCGGTCACCCGCTCGGCCGCGCGCTTGGTGTTGCAGAAGATGAGCGAACGCGCCTTGGGGTTGCGTGCCATGAGGTTCATGAGCAGGCGCTGCTTCTCCGCCTTCTCGACGTGATAGAGCACCTGGGTGACAGCATCCGCGGTCACCCGATCGGCCTCGACCGTCAGCGTGCGCGGGCTGTTCATGTGCTCATAGGCGAGTTCCAGCACACGGAAGGACAGGGTGGCCGAGAACAACATGTTCAGGCGCTTCTCGGCCGCTGGCATGCGCCGCAGCAACCAGCGGATGTCCTTGATGAAACCGAGATCGAACATGCGGTCCGCTTCGTCGAGCACGCAGACCTCGATGTGGCCGAGGTCGAAGACCTTCTGCTTGGCGTAATCGATGATGCGACCTGGGGTGCCGATGATGATGTCGGTACCGGCACGGAGTTCTTCGCGCTGGCGGTCGTAGTCAACCCCACCGTAGATGAGGGCAAGGCGCAGGTTGGTCCCGCTGGCAAGCTGCACTGCATCGCGATGGATCTGCATCGCGAGCTCGCGGGTAGGGGCCAGCACCAGCGCGCGCACCCCTACCGCGTGACGCTCCCCACGCGCGGAGCGCAGGAGTCGGTCGAGCAAGGCAAGCAGGAAGGCCGCAGTCTTGCCAGTGCCGGTCTGGGCCTGGCCGGCAACGTCTTCCCCGGCCAGCGCGACGGGCAGGGTGAGGGCCTGGATGGGGGTGCAGAGCGAGAAGCCGGCGGCCTCGAGCCCTGCCGCTAGCTGCGGGTGCAGGGGCAAGTCGGCGAAGCGGGTCGCCGTCAGATGAGTGTCCATGTGCGGACAAGCATAGCGGAAAGAGGGGGACCTTCGCTGGGATGGCCGTCGCTTGCATTGCCGCAGGCTCCGGGTCGAGAATCCGCGGCCACGCCCGTCACAAGAGGTGCAGAGCCACCATGAGCAGCAACCATATCGTCCATGTCCGCGACGAAAGCTTCGAAACCGACGTTCTCGCAGGCGAGGTCCCGGTGCTGGTCGATTTCTGGGCGGAGTGGTGCGGACCCTGCCGCATGATTGCCCCCATCCTCGATGAGGTTGCAAACGAGTACGTTGGGCGATTGACGGTGGCCAAACTCAACATTGACGAGAATCCCATCATCACTGCCCAGTTCGGCATCCGCAGCATTCCCACGCTGATTCTCTTCAAGGGCGGTGAGATCGCTGCCCAGAAGGTGGGCGGCGTCTCCAAGTCGCAACTCAAGGCCTTCATCGACGC
>DNIF01000107.1 GCA_003485715.1 Gammaproteobacteria bacterium | reverse complement strand
CTTGCTTGTACCAGTAATGGGACGAATCGGGGATGGGTTGCGTCAGGCTGCCTGTTTCTGGTCACGGATCGCTGCCACCGCACGCACGGCCTGTGCGTAAGGTTCGACGAGCGTGCGGGCCAGCTTGGTAACCGGTGCCTGCATCACACTCATCAGCAGTGAGATCGCCTCGTCCTTGGTCGGCATGGTGGCCAACTGGTGCAGGTTATCCACCGGGAGCAACTTGCCGCCGAAGGCGATGACCTTGATGACGAACTTGTCGTTGGTCTTTGCGAAGTCACCGAGGACACGGGCTACGGCACCCGGGTCCTCCTGCGAAAAGGCCAGAACCAACGGGCCGACGAGTCCGTCGGCCATGCAGGCAAAGTCGGTGTCCTGCAGAGCGCGTCGCGCCAGGGTATTACGTACGACTCGCACGTAGACCCCGGTGGAGCGCGCCTTGCGGCGCAGATCGGTCATTGCACCGACCGAAAGGCCGGCGTACTCCGCTGCGATTGCGGCATAGGCACCCTGTGCCACGGCCGACACCTCGGCAACCACCGCCTTCTTCTGTTCTAGATTGAGGGGCATGGTTTCCACCATTTTTGGACAGAATCCGCATCCATCGAGGCATGCGAATCACGGGTTGCCCGGCAGCCCGACATTTCTGTCACGGCCGACGGTCCGGTGGCCGAGATCCCAGGTCACCCCGAATCCCCGGTACACCGTCTGCGCAGGCGGGTGGCGAGCCACCTCATCAAGCGGTTTCCCGCACCTGCGGTCTCTGACGGCGATCTCCGCGGGGAACACCCGCGGAGACCGGTCAAATCCTGATTTCTGCTGCTGACTCCGCTTAGCCGAGATCGAGCGTCGTGCGTTCAACCACGATGCCGGGCCCCATCGTGCTGGAGACAGAGACCTTCTTGAAATAGATACCCTTGGCCGTTGCGGGCTTCATCCGGCGAAGGTCGGTGAGCAGTGTCTGGAGGTTCTCCCTCAAGGCGGCGATCTCGAACGAAATCTTGCCGATGGTGGCGTGAACGATACCGCCCTTGTCTGCGCGGTAGCGCACCTGACCGGCCTTCGCGTTGCGCACGGCACCAGCGACATCCGCCGTCACGGTGCCTACCTTCGGATTCGGCATGAGACCACGCGGTCCGAGGATCTGCCCGAGTCGACCCACCACGGCCATTGTGTCGGGGGCGGCGATAACGACATCGAAATCCATCTGACCTGCCTTCACCTGTTCGGCAAGGTCGTCAAGACCGACGATGTCGGCACCTGCCTGCCGAGCAGATTCGGCTTGCTCACCCCGAGCGAAGACCGCCACGCGAACCGACTTTCCCGTGCCGTGCGGCAGCACCGTAGCCCCACGTACATTCTGGTCGGACTTGCGCGGGTCCACCCCGAGGATGACGGCGACATCCACACTCTCGTTGAAGCGGGTTCGCGAGACATCCTTGAGGGTCTGCAGGGCCTCGTCGATACCGCAGGTCAGGCCCTGGGGCACGCGCTCACGAATAGCCTTCTGACGCTTGCTGATTGCCATGTTCAAACCCCCTCCACGTCTACGCCGAGGCTGCGGGCAGTACCGGCGACCGTTCGCACTGCCGCTTCGATATCGGCGGCGTTGAGGTCGGGCAGCTTGGTCTTGGCGATCTCCTCGAGCTGGGCACGGCTGATCCGCCCGACCTTGGCCGAATTGGGCGTAGCCGATCCCTTCGGCAGGCCCAGCGCCTTCATTATGAGTACCGACGCTGGCGGAGTCTTGGTGATGAAAGTGAAGCTGCGGTCGGAGAAGACCGTGATGACCACAGGAATTGGCAAGCCGGGTTCGAGCTGCTGGGTTGCAGCATTGAACTGCTTGCAGAACTCCATGATGTTGACGCCACGCTGACCGAGTGCTGGGCCGACCGGCGGGCTGGGATTTGCCTTGCCCGCAGCCACCTGCAGTTTGACGTAACCAGTAATTTTCTTGGCCATGCGGCCCTCCCCGGGTTCCGGCGCCAGCGCGAAAATGCGCGCGGGCTCCCCGTGTGTGCAACCGGTGCGGGTAGCTGCTCGCAGGTGCCGCACCGGAGGCCCCGCGATTCCGGTTGGTTCACGCCATTCCTTGAAGATTGGCGACCAACCAGTCAGACATTTGCTCGAACGTCAGACCTTCTCCACCTGCCCGAACTCGAGTTCCACGATGGTCGGGCGGCTGAAGATGAGCACCGACACGCCAAGCCGGCTCTTTTCGTAATTGACCTCTTCGACTGTACCGCTGAAGTCCGCGAAGGGGCCCTCCTTCACGCGCACTTGTTCACCCACTTCAAACAACACCTTGGGACGTGGCTTCTCTGCCCCCTCCTGCATCCTGCGCAAAATGGCATCCGCTTCACGATCGGATATGGGCGCTGGCCGATCGCTCGTGCCACCGATGAAGCCGAAGACCTTGGGGGCATCCTTGACCAGATGCCAGGTCTCTTCGTCCATTTCCATCTGCACCAGGACGTAGCCCGGGAAGAACTTGCGCTCACTCTTTCGGGTCTTGTCGTTCTTCTTCTCCACCACCTCTTCCGTGGGGACCAGAATCTCGCCGAAACGCTCCTCGAGGCCGCAGCGGCGAATTCGATCGAGCAATGACCGCTTGACCTGATTCTCGAACCCGGAATACGCCTGCACCACGTACCAGCGCATCGTCATTCTCCTCAGCCTCCCCGCCCGGTGAGGGTCTTGACCGTGATGGCCAGCGCGGAATCCAAGCCCCACAGGAAAATGGCGGAAATGATTACAGCAATGAAGACGACGCCGGTGGTCTGAATGGTCTCTGGCCGCGTCGGCCAGACCACCTTGCGCACCTCGATGTTCGCCTCACGCAGGAATTCAACGGCCGCGCGGCCCTTGCCGGTACCGGCAAAGAGGGCTACCGCCAGCCCTACGGCCAGGAGCAATGCGCCAAGCCGCCAAGGGAGTGGGAATGCCGCCAACCAGTAAAAAGCCATGACCCCTGCGCTCGCCAACACGGCAGACAGCGCAAACATCAGCGCGTCGCGCGAGGATTGGGGGACTTCCTGACGTTCGGACATTGCCTGGACCTTCGTTGAAAATGACATGAGCCGCCCATGCGGGCGGCTCATGTCACGGACTCTCCATCCTTGAGGATGGCAGGCCAGGAGGGAATCGAACCCCCAACCTGCGGTTTTGGAGACCGCCGCTCTGCCAATTGAGCTACTGGCCTGTACTCGACGCTCCGTCGGGCCCGGTTGGGACGACGGATTTCCAAACCCCTACGCCCTGACCCAGCTCGCGGAGACCGCCCGGACGCTGTCGCTGGTGGACCCGGAGAATGGTTGTTTCACTGACATCGCCGCCGTCGCCAGAAACATAACCGTTCCAGCTTGACAGGGAACCAGGACGACCCAGCTGACGACTCTACCGATATCCGACGAGACGTCGCTGGCCTTGACCTCAGGCGTGGATTTTCGCGACGACGCCGGCGCCTACGGTCCGACCACCCTCACGGATGGCGAAACGCAAACCCTCCTCCATCGCAATCGGATTGATAAGCTTCACCGTCAACTTGACGTTGTCCCCAGGCATCACCATCTCCACACCATCCGGAAGCGACACCGCACCCGTCACATCCGTCG
>DNIF01000076.1 GCA_003485715.1 Gammaproteobacteria bacterium | reverse complement strand
CCCCCGTGGGAGCGCCAGCCTCATACCCCTGCGCCAAGCCTCATACCCCAGAGCGGGATCGACGCAGGGCGGGCTTACGGGCCTGCCCCCACGGACGACTGCCTCAAGCGCCATCTGACCGGGCCTTCGCGCGCGCTTCTCCGTGCCGTGCGCTCTGGCCGCAGAATTGGAATCGCCCCGCCAATCCGGAACGAATGCATTCGGGGTTGCGATCGAAAGGCCGCAAGCAGGGGAACACTCGTCCGCTGGTTCAGGCACCACGCAGGCGTCGATGGGCGGCATTGCGCACAGGGTCCTGGATCGCCGGCAATTCGGGGAAGGCCGGCAGCCGGTCGAGCATGTCCTTGTGAAACGCGCGCTCCATTGCCCGGATCGACAGATGCATCCAGACCAACGCGATGGCAACGAGTCCGAAGAGCAGCGCAAAGCAGGAAGTCTGGATCCCCGTCAGGTCCAGCAGCACGCCGAAGGCGACCGGCAGCACGAAACCGCCGAGTCCGCCGATCATCCCGACCAGGCCGCCGACCGAACCGACGTGCTCCGGATAGTGGTCGGGGATCAGCTTGAAGACCGCTGCCTTGCCCAGGCTCATGAAGAAGCCGAGCGCGAAAAGGATGACGACGAAGGGCCCGAGACCCATCGCGATCGAAAAGGCGATCGGGCCATCCTTGCCGTGGATGACATAGTCCGTGGGCGGGTAGGACAACACGAACAGGAAGAACAGACTGCAACCGAAGGTCCAGTACATCACGGGCCGGGCACCGTAACGGTCGGCGAGATAGCCACCGTAGGCCCGGAAGATCGAGGCCGCGAGGCTGAAGGAGGCGGCCGCCATGCCGGCCGTCTGCACACTCACGCCGTACACGCTGATCAGGTAATGCGGCATCCAGAGCGCAAGGGCCACGAAGGCACCGAAGACGAGGAAGTAGTAGAGCGAGAAGCGCCACACCTGCAGGTCCTTGAGGGGCGCAAACTGGGCGACGAAGGCGGGTGCCCTGGCCCCCATCCGCCGCCGCTCCACGAACTCGGGCTCATCCTTTGCGAACAGCAGGAAGGCGAGGCCCATCAACGCGAGGCCTGTGGCCCAGGTCTGCGCAACACCCTCCCAACCCCAGGCGACCATGACGAGGGGTGCGACGAACTTCGTCACCGCAGCACCGACGTTACCCGCACCGAAGATGCCGAGGGCCGTGCCCTGGTGGGCGCTGTCGTACCAGCGCGAGACATAGGCCACGCCGATGATGAAGGAGCCACCTGCAAGGCCGACCCCGAGTGCCGTCAGCAGGAACATCAGGTAACTGTCGACGAGCGTCAGCGCCCAGGTGGCGAGCGCGCAGAGGATCATCTGGGCGGCAAAGACGCGCCGACCGCCCCAGCGCTCCGTCAGGACACCCAGGAAGAGGCGGCTGATCGAACCGGTCAGGATCGGCGTGGCCACGAGGAGACCGAACTGGGTGTCGTTCAGCCCGAGATCTTCCTTGATGGCGAGACCGATGATCGAAAAGATCGTCCACACCGCGAAGCAGGCAGTGAAGGCGATGGTGGACAGGGCCAGCGCCCGATTCTGATCGGAGCGAGAGGCGGCAGCGCTATCGAGCATCGGAACCTCTTTCACGCAGACTCGAGATCACTTTGTGGTGCCCGCCACACGGGAATGGGGGGGTGCCGCCTGCTCCGAATCAAGCGAGTCGCTCGTACAGAAGAAAGGCCTGAGGGTTGCGCCAGTGGCAGGTTTTGCGAAGGAAATATTGGGGGGGGTACCAACCTCACTTGGCCAGGCTCATGGCCTCAATCACAACACGGTCGGCCATTTTATCAACCAAGGGGCTGTTTGAATGGACCTGCTGCAGGCCAACTTCGAGGTGCTGACACAGGGAGCCAACGCGCAGGCTCTACCGGTTGAAGATCCCCTGCGAGCTCCCTCGCGACGACACCACAGACGCCAGTCTGAGCCATGCCTCGAGGTCGGCTGAAGTCGTGTGCGTTGTGATGCGCGACCGTCTTTACCAGTTTCACTCCAGGCGCTAATGTGTATCTCATACGCCACGCTGGGTCTGGAACGCGCGATGCCCAAACCACTTGCCCGCCTCTTCACGTGCATCTGCATGGTCGCTGCGCCGCTGGTGGCGGCTGCGGATGACCCACTCGCCGAGGCCGAGCGGCTCCTGGCCGCCGGTCAGGCCGAGGCGGCTTATGCCCTGCTTGCGCCGCTGGAGCTTGCGCGCGCTGGTGACGCCCGATTCGATTTCGCGCTCGGCGTGGCCGCCATCGGGTCCGGCCGCGCCATCGAGGCCACCATCGCGCTCGAGCGAGTGCTGGATCAGCAGCCAGCCAATGCCGAGGCCCGCGCCTGGCTGGGCCGCGCCCATTTCGAGTTGGGCGAGGACGACACCGCCCGCGAGCAGTTCGAGGGGCTGCGTGAGGCCCCGCTGCCACCCGTCGTGGCCGCCAGCATCGACCAGTTCCTGACCGCCATCGAGCAGCGCATCGACGCCACCCGCACCCGCTGGGATACCTTCTTCGAGACCGGCACCGGTTTTGACACCAACGTCAGCAACGCGACCGACATCGATCGGGTCGCTGTGCCTGCGGTCGGTGGTGTCCTCGTCCTTGCGGATGCGAGTCGCGAACAGGCCAGCGCGCTGTGGACCTTCGCCGGGGGAACCGGCTTCGCCACCCCGCTCGACAATCGCAACGTGCTCTTCGCGAACGCCAGCCTCGCGCACCGCGCGGCGGTCGAGGCCGGCGATTTCAGCCAGTTCACCGCCGCGGCCCAGCTTGGGCTCGCGCACCGCCTGGGGGCGAACGACCTCGTCCGTCTGGCCGCCACGGCCCAGCGCTTCGACGTGGGCGGTGACCGCAATCGCGACCTCGGTGGTGCCACCGTCGAGTGGCAGCATCGCCTCTCCCAGCGCACCGAGCTCCTCAGCTACTTCCAGTACGCGCTCCTCAACTTCCCCCTGCAACCGATCCGCGATGCCCACCGCTACATCGGTGGATTCGGGATCGGCCACGCGCCCGGTGGACGTGGCAGCCCGATGCTGTTCGCCAGCGTCTACGGTGGCGTCGAGACGGCACAGACCGCGGGGGCGGATTTCGTCGGTCGCCAGCAGGTCGGCGTGCGACTGGGCGGTGAGTACACCTTCGACACCCGCACCGTGGCCTTCCTCGCCTTCGATTACGCCCACAGCCGCTACCACGGCGTCGAGCCGCTGTTCCTCAGGACCCGCGAGGAGGATTTCTTCTCCGTCGTCTTCGGCGCACGGCAGCCGCTCGCTCAGAGGATCTCGCTGCGGCCGCAGATCGGCTGGGCGGCCAACCGTGCCAATCTGCCACTGTTCGACTTCAAGCGCTGGGAGGCCAGCCTCAACCTGCGCAGTGATTTCTGACGACTTCGGGAGCGCCTGTGAACCACCTCTCGCCTGCAACCCTTCCAGCGCGTCTGCTTTTCCTCCTGACGCTCACCCTGGCCGCACCGGCGGCTCGTGCCGAGATCGCCGCCACGGTGGTCTATGCCTTTGGCGATGCCATCGCTGCCGACGCGGCAGGCCACGAGCGGCGCCTCTCACGCGGTGATGGCGTGCAACCCGGAGACATCCTCACGACCCGCGCCGGGCGCATGCAGTTGCGCTTCACCGATGGCGGCTACCTCGGCCTGCAACCGGATTCGCGCGTGCGCATCGATGCCTACGGCTACCGCGTCGAGGCACCGCAGCAGGATCGGAGCCTGCTCGAGTTCCTCAAGGGCGGTGTGCGCTTCGTCACCGGTGTCATCGGTGCCCGCAGCCGCGACCGCTACCGCATCAACTCCGCGGTGGCCACCATCGGGGTCCGTGGCAGCGGCGGTCGTGCGGTACTCTGCCTGGACGGCGGCTGCCCGGATCGCGAGGATGGGCTCTACCTGACGGGCAACCAGGACGTGCTCACCGTCAGCAACGAGCGGGGCAGTGAGGATGTCCGCCCGGGCCAGAGCTTCCATGTGCAGTGCATGACCTGCCCCCTGGTCCGGATGGACGTCATCCCCCTCGCCTACGCCGAGATCGAGTCCGAGCCACCGGCGGAATTGGTGCTGGAGACAGGTGAGCAGCGTGCCCCTGACGCCACGCCTGCTGATGGCGGGCTGCTGCCCGTCGCGATGGGCGAGCTCGTCCTGCCGGCGGCACCGCCCTCGGGTCCGCCGGCGCGGGTGACGGTGCCGCTGGCCAACGGCCCGGGTCCGGCCGCGGTCGTTGCGCACGGCACGCTGCCCGCCAGCTTCCTCGGCGGGCTCCTGGGCGGTGCCCTGACCTTCGACAGCGCGGGGGCACTCATCAGTTACGTGGACAGCACGATCCCGTCCAACACCTTCACCGGTCCCGGCGTGCTCGAGAGTGACGCCGACGGCATCATGGCCTGGGGCCTGTGGAATGCCGGCACGGCCACGGGCGGCTATGCCTCCACGATTGGCAGCAGCATCGGCGCACTCAACTACGTGGTGGCGTTGAGCGGTTCCAACACCCCGGGGCCACTGCTGAGCGCACTGAACCAGAGCTACGTCGCCTTCGCCTCGACCTCTCCCATCGCCGTAAGCGGTGGTGCGATCGTCCAGCGGGGCACCCCCAACAGCGTGACCGGCACGCTGGATGTCAACTTCGCGGCCTCGACCGTGAGCTATAGCCTCGCCTTCCCGCTGGCGGGCCAGACCTTCTCCCTCGTTGGCAACGCCCGTCCCCATGGTGCCGGTGCCTTCTTGGGGAACGCCGGCCCCGGCAGCACCATCACGAGCACCGGCAGTGCCTGCGCGAGCACCTGCACGGGGAGCGTTCCCTTCGGCGACGCCATCCAGGGCTTCGTCACCGGGCCGATGGCCGAACGCGCCGGTGCCACCTACGGCTTCAACAGCGGCCTCGGAAAGGTCAGCGGCTCGGTGGTCTTCCAGGCGATACCGCAATGAGGCGCACGTGACGCACTCATCCCCATCACGGAGGGGCGGCGGGAAAAGTCTGCACTGGGCGTGGGCGTGGCGCGGCAACGATCCCAGGCGCGATCCTCAATCTGTTCCGGGCCCACGCGGTGCCCGGATGGCGAGTTCACGCGTAAGCTCGGTGATGGCCGCCTGCAGACGCAGGATCTTGAACTGCAGGTTGAGCGAGAGGGCGAGGCTGATCACGATCCAGCAGTAGATGACCAGATCCGCGCCACGACCGACGCCAAGCTGTTGCGCGATGTAAGTGGAATGCCCCGGAAAGGCCACGAAATACATGCCCG
>DNIF01000070.1 GCA_003485715.1 Gammaproteobacteria bacterium | reverse complement strand
AGCAATTCATCCATTTCGGCATTGCTGCGTCTATGCAGGCCGTGCAGGCTGCAAGGCTCGAGATCACGCCCGAGAATGCCGAACGCATCGGTGTGGTCATCGGCTCCGGCATCGGTGGTCTGCCCGGCATCGAGCGCGGCTACGCCAATTACCTGGATGGCGGCCCACGCAAGATCTCGCCCTTCTTCGTGCCAAGCACCATCGTCAACATGGCGGCCGGCATGGTGTCCGTAATCCTCGGCTTGAAGGGGCCGAACTACTGCATCGTATCGGCCTGTTCCTCGGCCAGCCATTCCATCGGCGATGCAGCGCGACTCATCAAGTACGGCGAAGTGGATGTGATGGTGGCGGGCGGTACTGAATCGGCCACCACACCCACTGGCCTCGGCGGCTTTGCGGCAGCGCGCGCGATGTCCACACGCAACGACGATCCAGCCGGCGCCAGCCGGCCCTGGGACCGTGATCGCGATGGCTTCGTTCTCTCCGATGGGGCGGGCGTGATGGTGCTTGAGGCGCTCGAGCACGCCAAGGCGCGCGGGGCCCCCATCCTGGCTGAGTTGATCGGTTTCGGCATGAGTTCCGACGCCTATCACATGACTTCCCCGCCGCCGGATGGAGAGGGTGCGGCGCGCAGCATGCGGAACGCCTTGCGTGATGCGGGACTGACACCGGAATCGGTGCAGTACATCAACGCGCACGGCACTTCGACTCCGCTGGGGGATCTGGCCGAGACCGAAGCCGTCAAGAAGGTTTTCGGCGAACACGCCTATCGTCTCGCCATGAGCTCTACCAAGTCGATGATTGGGCACCTGCTGGGTGCGGCCGGAGGCGTGGAGGCCGTGTTCACGGTGCTGTCGTTGCGTGACCAGATGGCGCCACCGACCATCAATCTGGAGAATCCCGGCGAGGGTTGTGATCTCGATTACGTCCCCAACGTGGCCCGCGCCATGCCCATCGACATCGCCCTGTCAAATTCCTTTGGCTTCGGGGGCACCAACAGCACGTTGATCTTCCGGCGCCCACCGGCAGACTGATGCGGGCCCGGGCGAAGGTCCAGGCGACACCCCATGGCCGAGATAGGGCCAGCAGCGGCCGCAGTTGCTGAAGATGCCGTCGCAGCAGTGTGGTGCTGGGTCGATGGCGAGCCCGGCGAGGGTTTGCCGATCTTCGATCGCGGCCTGCAATTCGGGGACGGCCTGTTCGAGACCTTCGCCGTCATCGACGGGCTGATCCCGCGCTGGGCCGGTCACCGTGACCGCCTGCGACAGGGCCTTGCCCGTCTGCACTTCCCGGGCGAACTGCTGGCCACTCTGGATAGCGAAGTTCAGCATCTCGTGGCCGGGGTGCGCGGGGCGTGGGTGGGCAAGCTCATCGTCACGCGCGGCAACAGCTTCCGCGGCTATCGCATCCCGGCAGACTCAGCACCGCGACGCATCCTCGTACTCCAGCCTTGGCCGCGCCGTCCCGTGACCCACTGGCGCGATGGCGTGACCGTGCGCCTGTGCGACATCCGTCTTGGCAGCCAGCCCGCGCTCGCCGGCGTCAAACACCTGAACCGGCTGGAGCAGGTCCTCGCGCGCGCGGAATGGCAGGGCGAAAGCCCGGCCGAGGGGCTCATGTGTGACCAGCGCGGGCGACTCACCGAAGGCACGATGAGCAACCTTTTCCTGCGTCGCGGGCGACGGGTGGTGACGCCGGCGCTGCTGGAATGTGGGGTGGCCGGAGTCATGCGCGAATGGGTCATCGACTGGCTGCTCCGCCGCTCCGACTATGAGCTCTTCTACGAATCCGTCGCGCCGGAAGACCTCGGCGGCGTGGATGAGCTCTTCCTCACCAACAGCCTCATCGGTATCTGGCCGATCCTGCGCGTGGACGGGATCGCCCGCGCCGAATGGCCGGCCGGCCCCTGCGCGCGGGCCTTGCAGGCAGCCGTCGCCAGTGCCATGCCGTGGCTCAGCAACGGCTACGACGGCCCGCTGGGATGATTGCCGCGCCGTTCACCTTCCTCCTGCGCCTGCTGCTCTGGGGGACGGTGGCCCTGGCGCTCGTCCTCGCTGCGGCGGCGATATGGCTCGCGGAGCAGATCCTCGCGGCACCGCTGGAACCCCTGGCCATCGAGACACCGCTCACCCTGCAGGTCGAGGCGGGCACCAGTGCCCATTCTCTGCTGGCACGCCTCGAAAGTGAGGGGCGTCTCGACCGCGCCTGGCGCATGCGGCTATGGCTACGCTGGCGCGGGCAGGGTGGGCATATCGAGCAGGGAGAATATCTGCTGCTCCCCGGCAGCACACCGCTCGCTCTCTTCGAGGATCTGCGCACGGGGCGGGTGGTGCGGCACGCACTGACCCTGATCGAGGGCTGGCGTTTCTCGCAGGTCCGGGCCGCCATTGCCGCCCATCCCGTGCTCGTGGACGACACGGCCGGCCTCGACGAAGCCGCCCTCATGGCGGCGGTCGGGCTGGCCGAACTCTCGCCCGAGGGCCGCTTCTTTCCCGCGACCTACGACTTCAAGCGAGGCGAGGGCGCCTTGTCGGTGCTGCGGCGGGCTGCTGCGCGGCTCAAGGCCGAACTCGAGCAGGCGTGGTCTGCGCGCGATCGATCCGTGGACGCAGTGCTCCCGGAACCTGACGCCGCTCTCATTCTGGCCTCACTGATCGAGAAAGAGACCGCTGCCCCGGCCGAGCGTCCGCTCATCGCGGGGGTGTTCCTGCGCCGCCTCGCACTCGGCATGCGGCTGCAGACCGATCCGAGCGTCATCTTTGGCCTGGGTGAGGCCTTCGACGGCGATCTCAAGCGCAGTCACCTGCAGACCGATGGCCCGTACAACACCTATACGCGCGCCGGCCTACCACCCACACCCATCGCGCTGGTGGGTCGCGCCGCTCTCGAGGCTGCCCTCCGACCTGCCGCAGGCGAGGCCCTTTATTTCGTGTCTCGCGGTGATGGAACACATGTATTTTCAGAAAGTTATGATAAACATCTCGAATTCGTTCGCAGATACCAGGCCCCCGGCAGGCGGCAGCCGCGCAGGCAGACCACGCAGGTGGGTCGTTGCATGGGTCAAGGACCGCGCAGCGCACGGAGGGGCAACTGATGCCACGCGGCCGTTTCATCACGCTCGAAGGGGCCGAGGGCACCGGCAAGACCACCCAACTTCCGGCGCTGGCGCGTGAGCTGCGGGCGCGCGGGCTGGCGGTGACGACCACGCGGGAGCCGGGAGGCACGCCCCTGGGCGAGGCCTTGCGAGGGCTGCTGCTGACCCCCTGTGAACAACCGATGCAGCCAGAGACCGAGCTCCTGCTGCTGGCAGCAGCCAGGGCGGAACACCTCGCCCAGGTGATACGCCCGGCCCTGGCGGCGGGGGAGTGGGTGCTTTGTGATCGCTACGCGGATGCCAGTGCCGCCTATCAAGGCGCGGCCCGTGGGATCGGTGTCGAGCGGGTCGATGCCCTGCACGACCTACTGCTTCCCGGCTGGCGTCCTGATCGAACCTTGTTGCTGGAGACGGCCACCGCCGTCACCATCGCGCGGCGCAGGGCCCGCGGCGCCAGTGATCGCTTCGAGGCCGAGACGGCCGCATTTCATGCCCAGGTCACCGCAGCTTACGCCGCGCGCGCGTATGGCGAGCCCGAGCGTTTCCGCTGTATCGACGCAGGCGGCAGCGAGGCCGAGGTACTTGCGCGTCTCGTCGCGGCGCTTGCCGACTGGTTGCCGCCGGCGTGAGGCGTGATGATGCGCCCCAGGCACCGGCAGCGCTGATGAGGAAGGGCGCATGACGCAGACAGCCCGGCCCCCGGGAGCGGAGGGCGGGAGGAAGCCAGCGGCCGTGCTGCCCTGGCAGCATGAGGACTGGGACAGACTCGGTGCGCTGCTGGCACGCGAACGTTTGCCGCATGCCCTGCTGCTGCTCGGTCTGCCCGGGGCGGGGGCGCTGACCTTCGCCGAGGCGGTGGTGGCCCGACTGCTTTGTGCGGTCCCGCCAACGGCGGGCCCACTCGCTGCCGCCTGCGGGATCTGCGTCGGCTGTCGGCTGGTTGCAGCAGGGAGCCATCCGGATCTGCACCGTCTGGAGCCCGAGGAGGGTCACGAGCAGATTAGGGTCGACGAGGCACGCGCGGCGGTGGCCTTTGCCGGCCTCAAGGCGGGGCAGGGTGGGCTCAAGGTCGTGTTCGTTCCGCAGGCCGAACGACTGAATGTCCAGGCGGCGAATTGCCTGCTCAAGACCCTCGAAGAACCCCCTTTGGGCACGCTTTTTCTGCTGACCACGCACTGCCCGGCGCGTCTCCTGGTCACCGTGCGTTCACGCTGCCAGCGCTTTGCCCTGCGACCGTCGGGGCGCTCAGTGGCGCTGGCCTGGCTAGAGGCGCAAGGGTTGCCTGCACCCGAGGCGGCCGCCCGCCTGGATCTCTGCCGCGGGCTACCCCTGGATGCCCTGGACGACTCCGCGGCGGAGCAGGCGGCACTGTACGCCGACCTGGTCGCGGCACTTGCCGCACTCTTGTCACAGGGGCCGGAAGGTGACGCGCTCTGGCTTTCCCGCGTTGCCGGAGAGCGGACGCATGCCACATTGCTGCCGGTGCTGACCCTCCTCTGCGAGGATCTGCTGCGGCTCTGCTCCGGCGGCGGCACGGCAACGCTGGCCGCTGCGGCGCAGGTGAAGCCGCTGACCTCGCTCAAGGGCCGCCTCAACCGCGAGGCGGCGGGGGAGTGGATATCGGCGTGCTACGCTTCGGCCAGGCGGGGTCTCGCCAGTGGCCTCAAGTCTGATGAACTGCTGGACGCTCTGTCGCTCAGCCTGCACGGCGTCGTCGGGCGTCTGCTGGCTGCGGGCCGGGAGGGGCAGGATCAGGAAACAGCGCGCCGCCGCTGATGGGAGGTGAGCAGACATGAGCGCAGTCAATCCGGGCGGGGTCGGGACGATGCTTCGCATCGTCATCAGGGACAAAAGCTCCCTGTTGAAGGCCTACATGCCCTTCGTGAAAAACGGCGGTATCTTTCTGCCGGTCCAGCGCGAATTTACCCTGGGCGAGGAGGTCTTCGTGCTGCTGGCCATTCAGGCGACAGGCGAGAATCTCCCGGTGTCCGGGCGTGTGGTGTGGATCACCCCGCGCGGGGCTCAGGCGAATCGCACCCCCGGGGCCGGCATCCAGTTCAGCGACATGGACAAGGGCGAAACGCGCAGCAAACTCGAAAAGCTGCTGGCCGGTTCCCTCAACTCCGATACCGCCACCCATACGATGTAGCCTGACCGGAGGCGGGCGTTCGCCGCTCGCTGACCCGTGCAACGGCTTCCAACCCCGGCGTTTCCGTCGACATGATGCAAGCAGCCCCGACATCCCCCGACGCCCTCCCGCCACTGGTCGACTCGCACTGTCACCTGCCACTGCTGGGTGACGATGCTGCGGGCGCCTGGGCGGCGGTCGAGCGCGCGCGCTCTGCCGGCGTGGGGACACTCCTGTGTGTGGCGGTGGACTTCGAGGGTCTGCCCGCCGTGCTGGACTTCGCTACGGCGGATCCGCACATCCATGCCACGGTGGGCGTGCACCCGAACAACCACCCAGGGGTGGTATTCACGGTGGACGAGATCGCAGCGAGGGCCGAGCACACCCGGGTACTCGCCATTGGCGAGACCGGGCTCGACTACTTCCGCTCGGAGGGTGACCTGGACTGGCAGCACGCGCGCTTCCGCAATCACATCCGTGCGGCGCGCGAACTCGGCAAACCGCTGGTCATCCACTCACGCGACGCCCGCGCCGACACCATCAAAGTGCTCAATGATGAGAATGCTGATGATGTTGGCGGCGTAATGCATTGTTTCGTAGATGATTATGACACTGCGCTCGCGGCAATCGATCTGGGCTTCCTGATCTCGCTCTCAGGCATCGTCACCTTCCGTAATGCCACCGAGCTCCAGTCGGTCGCACAGCGCCTGCCGCTCGACAGCCTGCTGGTGGAGACCGACTCCCCCTATCTGGCACCTGTGCCACGACGCGGCAAGCCAAACGAGCCGGCCTACGTCTGCCATGTGGCCGCCTTCCTGGCCGGATTGCGCGAGGAATCCCTGGAACGCATTCACGTCGCCACCACCGCCAACTTCCATCGCTGTTTCGGTGGGGAGCCTTACCGATCCGGCTGAGGCTCAGGGGCTAACAGGCTCTCCGGCTCAGGGGGGCTCGGATGCCTGGACAGCTAGGGTGGGAACGCCGCCAGGGTGGTTTCAAAGGGCCTCGCCCCGGCGCTCGGCCACGACACAGCGTGCCAGGACACGTGCCGCTTCTTCGAGCATGGCCTGTGGCGTGTAGAAGTGCGGCGACAGCCGGATGCCGCCGCCACGCACCGCGGCGAAGACTCCCGCTTGCCTGAGTCGCCGGTCGAGACGGCCGGGATCCGTGCCCGCGAAAGCAACAGTGAGGATGCCGCTACGCCGGTCGGGCGACGACGGGCTTAGCGATTCGGCCCCCGGGATCTGTTCCACAGAGCTCGATAGAAATTCAACATTGCATCTCAATTGATTGAAAACAAAGGACTCACCATGCTCGATGAGTAGGCCGATCGAGGCCTCGAGGGCATGGGTGCCGAGCAGGTTGGGGCTGCCACATTCGAATCGACGGACATCCGGGGACAGGCCCCATTCAGAGCGTTCGTAATCGCCTACCCGCGCCACCATATGCCAGCCGTACTCGCTGACGGCGAGTCGCTCGAGGGCACGGTCACTCACATAGAACAGGGCCAGGCCCTCGGGACCCAGCAGCCACTTGTGCCCGTCGGCAACCGCCACATCGCACTGACAGGCCTCTACATCGAAAGGCACGGCCCCGATCGCCTGGATGGCATCGACCACGAAGAGGATGTCACGCCGCCGGCAGTAATCACCCAACCTATCAAGAGACATCTTCATCCCATTGATATATTGGCATGCACTGATCGACAGAAGCCGCGTGTCCGCGTCGCAGGCAGCGAGCAGATCGGCCTCGGGATCGGCAGCATCCAGCACCGGCACCTGACGCACCGCCACGCCGTGCCGCCCCAGGGCCTCCCAGACGATCCGGTTCGAGGGAAACTCCTCACGAGCGATGACCACATTCTGCCCAGCCCTCCACGACAGGCCTGCCGCCACGAACGACAGCCCCTCGGAGGTGTTCTTCAGCAACCCAACCTGCATGGGGGAAGCGGCGTTGATGAGCCGGGCAAGCTGCTCGCGCAGCCGCTGTTCGACGGCGAGCCAGCGCGGGTAGCTCGAGGCCGCAAGGGTCGTGTTCTCGCGCGCGAAGGCCTCCACGGCCAAGGCCGCGCGCCGTGGCCAGGGCGCCACGCCAGCGTGATTGAGGTAGCAAAGCCCCGGTTGCAGCGGAAACTCGGCGGCCAGCGCTGCGGGCGACAAGGGCATGAGGGCAGACTCCGGATCGTGGGCCAGTGTGTGAGGGTAACGCGTCCGGCTCGCGTGCAACCCGGACCTCCGCCCTTCCAGACACCACTACATCGCCGTGAAGGTTCATTATGTAAAGTAACTGCGCTGATGGTTTGGCATACGGTGCGATCGACCCCACCATGCCCCCGCCCGACGTTTGCCAACATGTTCACATCTGGTGTTTCATTCCTGCTCGCAACAAGACGGTAACCGCTATCCTCACCGGGTGAGGTCTCGTGGGACTCTTGCGCAGTCCATGCCCGCCGACCGGCTGCCATGGGCAGTCAACGCCGAAGGTGTAGCCATGGCCAGTCTGCCAGTAACGCGATTTTCGGAAACAGGGGCCTGGTCGAGGGGGCTCATCGCCAGCCGCTGGCCGGCGATCTTCGGCCTGCTCATTCTGGTTGGACTCCTCGACCATTGGGCCGGCTTCGAGATCTCCGTGCTACCCCTCTACTTCCTGCCGCTCGCCTGGGCTGCGGCGCGCTGGGGCCTCGTGGGCGGCTTGTGGTTGGTGCTGCCGGCAACCCTCGTCTGGCTGCTGGCAGACTACGGGCATCCCTACGAGCACGACTGGTACCGAATCGTCAATGCCTTGGGTCGCGCGCTTGCCTTCGCCAGCGCGGTAGTGGCGACCCGCTTTCTGTTGGAGCGCCCTGGCCATCCACGGGTAGCCGCGGATGGTGGTGAGGCGGTCATGAACTCCGCGGTGGATGTCTGCACGAGTTGCCACTCCGTCCGCCCGGCAGGCGGTGACTGGGAGGACCCGGTAGCCTATCTGCGCGAGGAGGCTGCCTGTGAGCTGCACGCAAAGCTCTGCCCGACCTGCGCCCACCGCGCCTGGGTGGACTCCCGCAAGCGCGGTGGGGCGTAGACCCCGGCGGGCTTTCTGTCGAGGATAGCCCTCGGATCTGGGCGCGGCAGTGCGGCGCTCAGTGGCTGTGCTCCATTTCTGGTCTGACCGTCGCGGCCCCACCCTTTCAGGATCTCTCCGTGTCGCTACGCATCCTGCACTCAATCCGCTCGGTCAACCCCGTGGGCGGCGGGCCCATCGAGGGTGTCAAGCAGCTCTCGCGCGTGAACGGCGACCGCGGTCACACGGTGGAGGTCGTCTCGCTCGATAGCCCCGATGCGCCCTGGCTTGCGGATTTTCCCCTGCCCCTGCATCCGCTCGGCCCCGCCTGGGGCAAGTACGGCTACGCGCCGCGCTACGTGCACTGGCTTCGGGAGAATGCCCATCGCTACGACATCGTCATCGTCAACGGGATCTGGCAGTACAACAGCTTTGGAACCTGGCGGGCGCTCCACAACGGCACCCTGCCCTACGTGGTCTTCACCCATGGCATGCTCGACCCGTGGTTTCGGCGCCAATATCCGCTCAAGCATCTGAAAAAATGGTTCTATTGGCCCTGGGGTGACTATCGCGTGCTGCGTGATGCGGCTGTCGTGCTCTTCACTTGTGAGCAGGAGCGCCGCCTGGCACGGCAATCCTTCTGGCTTTACCGGGCCGATGAACTGGTCGTGAACTACGGCACGGCGGGGCCGGCGGGCGATGCCGAGGTGCAGACTCGCGCCTTCGCCGACCGCTTCCCGGAACTCGCTGGCCGGCGGCTTTTGCTCTTCCTCGGGCGCGTGCATCCCAAGAAAGGTGCAGATCTACTGCTCGAGGCCTTCCACGACTGGCTCGCGAGCGACAGCGAGGACGCGCGCACGGACTGGCAACTGGTCATCGCCGGCCCGGATGACCACGCCTATGCCGGGGAACTCCGCGCCCTGGCCGAGCGGCTCGGGATCACGTCCCGGGTCACCTGGACAGGCATGTTGCAGGGCGATCTCAAATGGGGTGCCCTGCGCAACGCCGAGGTGTTCATCCTGCCCTCGCATCAGGAGAACTTCGGCATCGCCGTGGCCGAAGCACTGGCCTGCGGTACGCCGGTGCTGATCAGCAAGGAGGTCAATATCTGGCGCGAGATCGTGAACGACGATGCGGGCCTGGTCGAGGCCGATGACCGAGCCGGTACGCTGCGTCTGCTGCAACGCTGGGAGGCACTACCCGAGCGAGAGCGTCAGACGATGCGCGAGAACGCACGTAGCTGCTTTGAACGGCGTTTTCACGTCGAGCGGGCTGCGGATTCGCTGGCTGAGGCGCTGTCGCTCTACGCGATGGTGGGGGCGCGAGCGCTACCCTCTTCGACTACGGGGTAAACGGCCCGCGCTGGAGACCGAGCCTCACTCCCCCTCCGCTGCCAACTGCTGCCGGAAGCGCTGCAGCGCCTCGCGCTCCTCGGCGCCCATCCTCGGAAAATGCAGATCGAGCGTCGCCAGAGCGCCGACGATTGCCTGCGCCACGATGAGCCGCGCGTTTTTCTTGTCGTCGGCCGGCACCACATACCATGGCGCATCGATGCTGCTGGTTGCGGCAAGGCAGTCCGCGTAGGCGGCCATATAGTCATCCCAATGGCGGCGCTGTTCCAGATCCGCTGGTGACAGTTTCCAGTTCTTGTGCGGCTTGTCGATGCGATCCAGGAAGCGGCGACGCTGCTCTTCCCGGGACAGATGCAGGAAGAACTTGAGGATGCGCGTGCCGTTGCGATGCAGATGCGCCTCGGCGTCGTTGATGGAACGGTAGCGTCCCTCCCAGAAGGCGGGGCTCCCCGGCGCGGCATCCGGCAGCTTCTGCGCCGCGAGGATCGCGGGACGCACACGGACGATCAGCACCTCTTCGTAGTAGGAGCGATTGAAGATGCCGATCTGACCTCGCTCCGGCAGGGCAGAGTACGCGCGCCAGAGGAAGTCGTGCTCGAGCTCGCGCTCACTCGGATGCTTGAAGCTGTGGACCTGGCAACCCTGCGGGTTCAAGCCTGAGGTCACATGCCGGATGACACCGTCCTTGCCGCCCGCGTCCATGGCCTGAAAGATGACCAGCAGGGCGTAGCGGTTGTGCGCGTACAGGAGCTCCTGATAGCGCTTGAGGTCTTCCTTGTCGCCCTCGAGCAGTTTCTGATACGCCTCGTTCGAGTCGTAGAGCGGGGCGATGGTGGTGGACCAGTCGGCGAGATCGACGCGGCTCCCCGGCGGCACCCGGAAGCGATCAAGGTCGAGCGAGGGCCGTTTCGGCATGAGGTTGCGCTCCGATTGGGGGGCGTCTTCCGTTTGACCAGGCCCGCAGATCAGGGGGTAGCCCACAGCGGCTCGTGTGGGGATTCAGGGTGGATCCGTGCTGCGCGCGTTGTAGTCGATCCGCACCTCGGTGCGCAAAAGCTCGGTGAGCAAGCTCTGCCCCTCGGCGCTCAGGTGGATGAAGTCGGTGTAGACCTTTCTACCGTCGGCTATGGCGGCGGCCCAGAAGGGTTGCAGGTCGTGGAGTGGCACCCCGAGTTCCGCGAAGAAGGCCTTGAGCTCTGCGCGGCCGGGATCCCCGGCGGTCGCGGCGGAGGCAAGGCCTGCCGTCAGCTCCGGTTGGGTGGCGTGCAGCAGGGCACGGAAACCCGCACCGCTGCCCTGCACCAGCTCGTGCAGGGCGCGGAGATCGGCCAGGGCCTGGGTGTGCAGGGCTTGGAGCTCCGCCTCAGTGGGTGGTGGGGGTGGGGGCCCCGGGGGCGGTTGCCAGATCCTGAGAGGTGCCGGGACGAAACGCTCCAGGTAGCGATGGATCCCCTCCTCCAGCGCAAGGATGGGCGCTTGCACCGGATATTGCTTGGCGTCGAGCGGCCCATAGCCCGGCGTATCGATGGCATCGTGGCTCGACAGCACGAGCAGGACGAGATCGGCGTCGAAGAGGCCGTAACTGCGCAGATAGGCCAGCCAGTTGCCTGGGCCCCAGCTCCCGGCCGAGATGTTCGCCACCTGTACGGGCCGGCCCAGATCGGCAGCAAGCAGTGGCCCCAGGCGCGTGGTCGCAAGCGCTGCGTGGTCGATGACCGCTGTGCCGTTGACGATACTGTCACCGACGACCAGTACCCGGTACTCGCTGGGGTCGGTCTTGCGGGCCGGGAAGTCCTGTGAGCGCATCGCCCAGTGGTTCACCAGGATGTGCTTGCCGAAGCGCTGGATGTCCTGATCGGGGCGCAGCAGGTATTCGATGGTCGGGTGCGGCAGATAGAGGGGGGGCGTTCCCAGGCCTAACCACCAGCGCGCACCCAGCTCGACAAGGACAAGGGCGATGAGGATCTCACCCAACCTCACCCGCAACCGCGAGGGCCGGAAGTAGAAACGCAACAGGGGAGCGACCAGCGGCCGTAGGCGCGAAATCAATAGGTTGCCTCGCTTCGCAGCACTGCTGGGTGGTGGCGGTGCAATGTCTGGTCGTTCTCCACGTCTGGCCGTCATCTCCGCGCTCAGCCGTTATCCCCGCGCAGGCAGGGATGACGATGTGGTCGGTCGGGGGGGACGGTATTGAACGCGACGACCTCAGCCCTGTTGCAGCTTCTCCAGTGTTGCCTTCGCCTCGTCCCGGCCGACGTAGCGTTCCTTGCTCTCCACGGCCCGCTTGAGGTGCTCGATGGCGCGCTCCTTGTCACCCTTGGCCGCATAGGCCATGCCGAGGTGGTAGCGCAGCACGCCCGATTCGGGCGCGGCCTCCACCGCCTTCAGCAGGGTGGAGACGGCCTCGTCGTAGCGGCCCAAGCGGTAGTGCGCCCAGCCGACGGTGTCGAGGAAGGCCGGGTTGCCTGCCGTGTCGATCTTCGCGATCAGTTGCGCCGCGCGCTCGTGGCTGGCCGCATCCGTGCGGTGATCGAGCAGCAGCATGGCCAGGTTGTTGATGGCAGCGGGGATGTCAGGCTGGCGCTCGAGCAAGCGCTCGTAGATCTGGATCGCTTGATCCGCTTGCTTGCGGCCCTCGAAGTAGGCGGCGAAGTCGCTGACCAGCACCAGGGAGTACTCCGTGGCCTCCAACCCCTTCTCGAAGGTGGCGATGGCCCCGGTGTGATCGTCCTCCTGAAGCTGCGTGAGGGCCAGGCCGCGATAAGGCACCGGCCACTTCGGTTGCAGCTCGATGGCCTTGCCGAAGGCCTTCTTGGCCTCGGGCAGGTTCCGCTGCACCAGATGCACCTCGCCGAGGAGGTTCCAGGCGACGAAGTTCTTCTCGTTGGCGGCAAGGGTCTTGTTCAGACGCTCGATGGCCTTGTCGGGCTTCTCCATGGCCATGAAGCTCTTGACGAGCTGCGAGAGCGGCTCGGCCGCATCCGGGGCCTTGTCCAGCGCGGCCTCGAAGTGCGCGATGCTCTCCTCGGGTTTCTGATCTGCCTGTTCGAGCAGGCCGGCGATGTGATAGAGCGCCGGCATGTCCGGGAACTTCTCCTTGAGCTGCGCAACCGTGGCGCGGGCACCGTCCATGTCGCGGTTAGCCACCTGCGCGCGCACCAAGGCCTCGTAGAGCCGCATGTCGTTCGGCACGACCTTCAGACCGGCCTCCAGCAGCTCCACCGCGGCCGGCCCACGGCCGACCTCCACCAGCATGCGCGCGAGGCTGATGCGGACGTCCACGTCCTGGGGCGCAGCGGTCACGGCACGCTCCAGCGCATCCTGGGCCAGTTGCTGCTCTTTGTTCAGCATGTGGGCGGCGGCCAGCAGCCGCAGCAGATCGGGGTTGTTGGGCTCGTCGCGCAGTACCGAGCGGAAGTCGTTGATGGCACCAATGGCGTCTTCGCCGGTCAGGGCCATCTTGCCGCGGGTCAGCAGGGCATCACGATCTTGCGCGCTGACGGCCAGCACTTCGGCCAGCAGTCGCCGGGCGGTATCCGGATCGTCCTTGCGCAGGGCGATCAGGGCGAGCCGATTTCTACCGGCCAGGCCATCGGGTGTGGTGCCGGCCTTGTCCACGATCTCCTGATAGAGCGCCCTGGCCTCGTCGGGGCGATCGGTCTGCTCGTAGATGCGGCCGAGACCGAAGCGCAGGGCCGTCATCTCCGGGGCCTGCTCGATCATCGTCTTCAGTTCTTTTTCGGCCGTGGCCGGGTCACGGCGCGCGGAGAGAAACTCGACCAGCGCGAGCCGGG
>DNIF01000190.1:4480-5310 GCA_003485715.1 Gammaproteobacteria bacterium | reverse complement strand
CGGCGCGCAGCCGCTCCTCGGGCGGCCCATGGCTGCTGACCGAGGTAGTGACGAACTCCGAGGCCACGACGGCTGAGTTCGGCTCACCGAAGATGGGTCTCAGGTCGTTTACCCAGAAACTGTGGGCATCGCCTCCCAGGACCACCGGATTGTTGACCTTGGCCCGCTCGATGAACTCGAGCAGCCGCCGCCGCGCCAAGGGGTATCCATCCCAGCCGTCACTGAAGAAGGACTCGGCGCGGCCGGGGGCGGCGTCCACTTCGGCCATGACCGTCTGCTGCGCCAGCAGATGCCAGTTGGAGTCGCTGCCGGTGAGCGAGGCCGTGAGCCAGGCCTCCTGGCGGGTACCGAGCAGCGTGGACTGCGGATGGAAGCGCCCCGGGCAATCACCCTGGATCTGGTTCGAGCCGGCGCGTCCGGCGCGGGGACAGGGTTGCTGGGTGCGGTACTGGCGGTCGTCGAGCAGATGCACGCTGGCCAGCCGGCCCCAGTCCTGGCGCAGGTGCAGTCGCAGCCACGGGCCGTGCGGCGTCTGCGCCCGCCGCAGAGGCATGTGCTCGAAGTAGGCCTGATAGGCGGCGGCACGACGGGCGAGGAACCACGCCGGCTCGTCGTCATTTTCCGAGTGTTCGGCGGCGTAATCGTTCTCCACCTCGTGATCGTCCCAGGTCAGCAGCCAGGGGTAGGCCGCGTGCGCGGCCTGGAGATCCGGGTCCATGCGGTAGTGGGCCAGCCGGGCACGGTACTGATCGAGCGTCATCGGCTCGGCCCCCTCATGACTGCGCACCGCGCCGGCCCCCCAGCTCCCTTCGTAGATGTAGTCGCCGAGG
>DNIF01000190.1:0-4086 GCA_003485715.1 Gammaproteobacteria bacterium | reverse complement strand
AATAGCCGTGCTCGTAATGCTGGCAGGAGGCGATGGCGAAGCGCAGGCGGTCCACGGTGCTCTCCCGCATAGGAGCTGTGCGGGTGCGACCGACCGGGCTCACGGCATCACCGAGAAGGAAGCGGTACCAGTAAGGCCGCCCCGGTTCGAGGCCGCGCACCTCTGCATGCACGGAGTGGCCCCAGGCCGGGCTGGCGTAGTCCTCGCCCTTGACCACGATGTCGCGGAAGGCCTCGTCCCGCGCCACCTCATACCCCACCGCGTAGTCGACCGGGGGCATGCCCCCGCCAGGTGCCAGCGGGTACGGGGCAAGGCGAGTCCAGAGCAGCACGCCGTCCGCTGCCGGGTAGCCCGAGGCCACGCCGAGGGTGAAGGGATCGGTGGTGAGGGCCGGCGCGCGGGCGAACACCCGCGGTGTTGCCGCGACGAAGAAACCGGCGGCGCAGAGCTTGAGCCATTCACGGCGAGACAGGCGGGACATGCTTCACCTCGTGGACGGTGGCGGACGGATCGACCGGGGCGAGGCCGCCGATCACTCAGGCCGAGGGTAGCAGCCGGGCATCATTTCGAAGCCCTTCTGCCGCCGGGTGTGACCCATGAGACAGCCCGCCCGCTACCGGTTGGTGCCCGGGAGCGCAGATTCCCGGGCAGGGCCTCGGGCTTGCTCAGCATGGCCGACCTTCCGTCGATCCCGCACCTCCTGTCATTCCTGCGCACTCCGTCATCCCCGCGCCGGCGGGGATCCAGTGGCGTCGTATCGTTGCTGCCAGGGGACAACATTCCCGCCTGCGCAGAAATGACGCTGAACCCGAAATGTCGCCGCATACATTGGTCTGATACATTTCCCCCGGCCATGCTGCTGATGATCGACAACTACGACAGCTTCACCTACAACCTGGTCCAGTACTTCGGCGAGCTGGGTCAGGAGGTGCGCGTCTTCCGCAACGACGAGATCGACTGCGCCGGCATCGCGGCGCAGGCGCCTGATTACCTCGTCATCTCGCCCGGTCCCTGTACGCCCAACGAGGCCGGCATCTCGCTCGAGGCGGTGCGGCAGTTCGCCGGGCGCATCCCGCTGCTCGGGGTCTGTCTCGGCCATCAGACCATCGGTCAGGCCTTCGGGGGGCAGGTGGTGCATGCGCGGGAAATCATGCACGGCAAGACCTCCCGCATCCGCCACGCCAACGTCGATCTCTTCCGCGGGCTGCCGGATGGTTTCGAGGCCACGCGCTATCACTCGCTGGTGGTGCGTCGCGAGACCCTGCCGGAATGCCTGGAGGTGACGGCCTGGACGGAGGCCTCAGGCGGCGGCTTCGACGAGATCATGGGGCTGCGGCACCGGGAGCTGCGGGTGTCCGGGGTGCAGTTCCACCCGGAATCGATCCTCACGGAGCATGGTCACGCCATGCTGAAGAACTTCCTCGACCAGCGCTGAGCGCGGCCTTGCTGCCCGACCGTGCCGGACACACAGGTCGCCGGATCCGCTGAGCGCGCACGCGCGGAGCCTGTCTGACATGACGCCCCAGCAACTCCTGAACGCGCTGCTCGAGCCGCGTGACCTCTCCGCCGCCGAGATGAGCTCCGCGATGGAGGCCATCATGCAGGGCGAGACCACCCCCGTGCAGACGGGCGGTCTGCTGGTGGCACTGCGGGCCAAGGGTGAAACGGTGGAGGAACTCACCGCCGCTGCCCATGTGTTGCGCGGGCTGGCCGAGCCGATGCTGGTCCCGCGTGAGGGACTCATCGACACCTGCGGCACCGGGGGCGACGCGAGCGGTACCTTCAACATCTCGACCGCGGTGGCCTTCGTCGCCGCCGCCGCCGGTGCTCGCGTGGCCAAGCACGGCAACCGCAGTGTCTCCAGTCGCTCCGGCAGTGCCGATCTGCTCGAGGCGGCCGGTGTGCGCCTCGATCTCGACCCCGCACAGGTGGCGCGCTGCATCGCCGAGCTCGGCGTCGGCTTCCTGTACGCACCACGCTTCCATCAGGCCATGCGGCACGCGGCCGCTCCGCGTCGGGAGCTCGGCATCCGCACGCTGTTCAATCTGCTCGGGCCGGTGGTGAACCCGGCGCACGCCCCGCGTCAGTTGCTCGGCGTGTTCGCCCCGCGCTGGTGCCGGCCGCTGGCCGAGGTACTCCGCAATCTGGGCACCGTCCACGCCTGGGTGGTGAGTGCGGCGGATGGTCTGGATGAGGTGAGCATCAGTGCCTCCACCCACGTGGCGGAGCTCCGTAACGGTGAGATCCGCGAGTTCACCCTCAGCCCGGAGGACCTCGGAGTGGTTCGCCATCCGATGGTGAGTCTGCGTGCAGAAGATGCAGGGCACAGTCTCTCCATCGTGCAGGGCGTACTGGCCGGCGCAGCCGGTGGCCCGCTCGAGGTAGTGGTGGCGAACGCCGGTGTGGCCCTGTACGTCGCCGGGGTCGCCGCCTCGCTGCAGGAAGGTGTGGCGCGGGCCCGCGAAGTCATCGCCTCCGGGGCCGCTGCCGAGCGCTTGGCGGCATTGGTGGCACTGACGGGGCACTTGGCCGAGGCCAGCGGCTCGGCCTGATCGCCTGCCAACGGCAGCGCACCCGGTTGGGTGTGCCCGTGTTCCCGGCCAGCGAGCGATCACCGCACGACTTGCCCTGACCGTGGCGAACGAGGATTCTTCGCTCTCCCATCGTTCTGGCCGGCGCGCTGTATCCCCTGCGGCGGCCATCGCATTGCACCTGCCGAGGAAAGGTCCGCGATCATGAGTGCCGAACCCATGCCCGACATCCTCCAACGCATCGTCGCGCGCAAACGCGAGGAGGTGGCGGATCGTTCCCGGCAGCGGTCGCGGACCGAACTCGAGGCACGGGTGGCGGATGCACCGCCCACGCGCGGTTTCGCCGCAGCCCTGCAGGCACGCAACGCGGCCGGTCGACCGGCCGTCATCGCCGAGTGCAAGCGTGCCTCGCCAAGCAAGGGCCTCCTGCGCGACCCCTACGACCCGGCGGCCATCGCCGCCAGCTACGAACGCGGCGGGGCCACCTGTCTGTCGGTGCTGACCGACCGCGACTTCTTCCAGGGCGATGATGCGCATCTCGTCGCCGCCCGTGCGGCCTGCTCCCTGCCCGTGCTGCGCAAGGATTTCTGCATCGATCCCTGGCAGGTGCTCGAGTCCCGCGTCCTCGGTGCGGACTGCATCCTGCTCATCGTGGCCTGCCTGTCGGATCGGGAACTGCGCGATCTCACCTGGCTTGCCATCGAGTGCGGTCTCGATGTGCTGGTGGAGGTACACGACCGCACAGAGCTCGAACGCGGCCTCGCCCTGCGCACGCCGCTCATCGGCATCAACAACCGCGATCTGCGCAGCTTTCACACTGATCTCGAGACCACGCTGAAGCTGCGTTACGACGTCTTCCCGGATCGCACGCTGGTGACCGAGAGCGGCATCCATACCCGTGACGATGTCGCCGTGATGCTGCGGCACGAGGTGAACGCCTTTCTGGTCGGCGAGGCCTTCATGCGCGCACCCGATCCGGGGCAGGCCCTGGCTGAACTCTTCGGCACCGAGATGAGCAACGAATGAGCGCGGATGAACCGCATGCCTGGTACAAGGTCCTCAATGCGTCCCTCCGGTGAACCCCTTCCAAAAGCGAGTCCCAACAGGAGAATCCCCACCATGCGCCTGACCTTCACCCTGGGCTCGCTGGCCTGCCTCGCAGCGGGCAGTGTCACCGCCGGTTCCCTCAGCCTCCACCCGCATGCCAGCGTAAGCGAGGGGCTTGCCAATCCGGAGTCGGCCCTCTGGGACGACGCCTGCGACTGCTTCTATGTCTCCAACGTCGCCGGCGGGGCGACCGATGCCGACGGCAACGGCTTCATCTCCAAGGTCGGTGTCGATGGCACGCTCATCGCCGCCCAGTGGGTCACCGGCCTCGATGCGCCCAAGGGCCTGGCGGCGCGGGATGGCCGGCTCTGGGTGAGTGACATCGCGGTACTCGTGGAGATCGACCTCGCCACTGGCCAGGTGCTGGCGCGGCATGCCGCGGCCGGTGCGAAGTTCCTGAACGACGTGGCGGTCGGTCCGGATGGCGCCGTGTACGTGTCGGACATGC
>DNIF01000020.1 GCA_003485715.1 Gammaproteobacteria bacterium | reverse complement strand
ATTCGGGGATCCTCGCCGGCGTGCGCTACCTCGATCAGCTGCGCGACCAATTCGAGTCCGAGATCCCGGTGACGGATCGCACGTGGTTTGCGGTTGCCTCCTACCACGCCGGGGCCAGCCGCGTCGTGCGTGCACGCGAGCGCGCCGTCGAACTTGGCCTCGACCCCGACCGCTGGTTCGGCCATGTCGAGCGCGCCATGCTCGCACTTGCGGAGGAGACCCGGAGCGCTGGTCGCAAGGGCATGTATCGACACACCGTGACCTACGTGCGCGAGGTGCGCACGCGCTTCGACACCTACGTTCAGGCCACCGCCCCGGAACTCGCATTACGGGCAGGACCTGACGGGGTTACGAAGACGCCGGGTAGAGGTAGCTGAGGGCGAAGCCGGGGCACCGCGCTTTGACAGCACTGTTGTCCCCGCCTGCGCGGGAATGACGATGGTGCGCGAGGACCACGGCTTGGCCAGCGTTGGGGAGACGGTGTCGAGCGTCAGAGCACAACGCGCCGGCTACCCTGCCTCAACGCTCGCGACCCCGCCCGTTGCGCGCCGCAGCGGCCAGCATAGCGATCACCAGAAGCGCGACCGGCAGATTGCCCAGTCGCACATAGGGCGTGGCGCCGGTGTAGACCGGCAGATCGCCACGCAGCACTTCCTGCTCAAACTGGCGACTGCGCGCGATGAGCCCGCCGTCGGGGCCGATCAGGGCCGAGATCCCGGTGTTGGTCGCCCGCGCCATGGCGCGACCTGTCTCCAGCGCACGCATGCGCGCGATCTGCAGGTGCTGGTGCGGGGCGAGTGTGTCGCCAAACCACGCGTCGTTGCTGACGTTCACCAGGAGCCCGGCTGCGGGGAGATCCTGAATGAAGCGGCCCGGGAAGGCATCCTCGTAGCAGATACTGACTGCGAGGGTGATGTCTCCCACCTTCATCGGAGTCTGCCGCTCCGGCCCGGGTGAGAAGCTCGACATCGGGATATCCATGAAGGTCAGCCAGGGACGCAGCCAGGCCTCGAGGGGCAAGTATTCACCCGCTGGCACCAGATGGCGCTTGAAGTAGGTCTCGGGCTGGGAGCCGAGTGCCACCACGGCGTTGAAATAGGCCTTGCCTCCGCGTTCTAGGTAGGGAAGGCCGACGAGCAGCGTGGAATTACCAGCCACGGCGTGGCCCTGCAGTTCACGCAGCCAGTCCATGACCTCGACCTGGAATGCGGGCACGGCGGTCTCCGGCCACACGATGAGGTCGCGCCCGATCTCGGGTAGGGTCAGCTCGCGATAGAGGCTCAAGGTCGGGCCGCGCTGACCCGGGTCCCACTTGCGCGCCTGGGTCACGTTCCCTTGCACCAGGCTCACGCTCAACGACCGCCCGGTGGGCACGGTCCAGGCCACGGTGCCGGCCAGCCAGGCGGCGAGTGCCAAGGCGAGGGTCAGCACACCCGCCGCAATGGCATCACGATGCTGCCGAGTGAGCGCCGTCCTGACCCAGGCCGCCGTAAGCGTCACAACTGCAAGGCTCAATCCCAGCGTGCCGATCACGGGTGCCAGGGACGCCAGCGGCCCCTCACTCTGGCTGTAGCCCACCCAAGCCCAGGGGAAGCCGGTCAGTATCCAGCCACGCACCCATTCACAAAGCACAAAGGCAGCCGGCCAGGCGACGACGAGCCGGATCGAACTACCCGCCGGGCTGAGCCTCGCCGCCAGCCAGCCAGCGGCAGCCGGAAACAGCGCCAGAAAGAAGACAAAGACCAGTGTGAGGCCGACCGAGAAGACGTAGTTGGGCAGGCCGAAGTCGTGGATGACCACCTGCACCCACGAGACACCGACACCGAAGGCCCCCACGCCCCACGCCCAGCCGGAGCGGAAGGCCTCGCGCGGCGTCTGGCGGACCAGACGCAGACCAGGCACGGCCAGCGAGACCAGCGCCAGCGGCCACAGGCCGAAGGGCGCGAGGGCGAAGGGAAAGAGGGTACCCGCGAAGAAGGACGGGAAAGGCAGTGAGCGCGGCAGGGGCATCGGGCGGCGGGCAAATTCGCCGCGGGGGCGATTTCCTACGGGGCCAAAGGATGCGGCGGAGCATAGCACTCGACCGCATGCACACGGCCATGTGCTCTCCACCGGTGCAAGGTCACCGACAGCACCGCCTGCACAGCGGTCAACGACCAGTCCATCTCCCGTTTGCGTCGTGATTGCCACCCATGTCGCCGCAGAAGCGACACGGGTGGCCGTTGATCAACAAGCCTCAGCGATCGGCGAGTTCATCCGCGGGAGTGGCCAAGGGCACCGTGCCCATCGGGTCGTCGGCCACCTCCCAGTGAGCCTGCAGCCAGGGCCGGAAGACCCCGGACTTCATGGCGGGTGTGGCCAGGCCATTACCCTCGCCAACCTCCCAGTGGGCCTGCAGCCAGGGCCGGAAGACCCCGGACTTCATGGCGGGAGTGGGCAGGCCATTGCCCTCGCCAACCTCCCAATGGGCCTGCAGCCAGGGCCGGAAGGGCTCAGCGGCGAAGGCGGGCTGGGCAAGTCCTGCGAGCAGGGCAAGTCCGGCGAGCGTGGAAGTCTTCATGGTACGTCTCCTGTGGTTTCAAGGCGGAGGGCTTGGCGCGAAGCGCTGTTGCCTGTGACGCGCATTGAAGACCTCAGCAGCACCATTTTGAAGTGCAGCGCAGCAAAATGATTGCGTCCTGCCAGGGGATTATCACCCACCGCGACGAAGCTTTCAGACACTCCGCCCAATACGATCAACGCGCTTGGCAAGCCGCAGATAGACGAACCAAAGACATAACGCCTTGGTTTCGAATGACTAATCCGGCCAGATCAGATCTCCCGCGGATGGATGATGCAGGGCTGATGGCCGTTACGGGAAAACAACTCAGCCTATTGCTTCTCTGCGAGAACCACATTGAGGCACGCTTGGAGATGCTCGAATTCGTCTTTGTGCGACGGCCCAACGAGCGTTTCTCGCCAGGAAGCGCCCGGAGAGGGATGTAGCCACGCCGGGCAGCGTTTCGGGCGATGGGGCGCGGCCCGGCTCGCCTCAGGCGTCGTCCGGATAGGGCTCGGGGAATCCCAGACTGGCGAGCACCTGGCGTTCCAGTGCCTCCATGCCTGCGGCCTCTTGCGGCGCGTCGTGGGTGTGCCCGAGCAGGTGCAGCGTGCCGTGCACCACCAGGTGCGCCCAGTGGAAATCAGCGGCGCGACCGGCGGCAGCGGCTTCGCGGGCCAGGACCGGCGCGCACAGGACGAGGTCACCAAGAAGCTCGGGGGCCACGTGCCCTACCCCATCCGCCGGGAAGGAAAGCACATTGGTCGCGTAGTCGCCGCCCCGCCAATCGTGATTGAGCTGCCGCCCCTCGGCTTCATCGACCACACGCAGGGTCAGTGCCGCACGCTGCCGGGCCGGATCGGCCGCCGCAATGGTAGTGGCCACCCAGCGCCTCAAGGCCGGCCGCCCCGGGAGGCCGTCCGGCTCCAGACAGGCGATCTGCACCCCGAGGTCCAGGCGCACCGCCTCAGGCCCCCGCTCCGTCGCCTTCCGCCGCGGCATAGGCGTTCAGGATGCGCGCGACCACCGGATGGCGGACGACATCCGCGGCGCTGAAGAAGGTGAAGTGGATACCCTCGGTGCCCGGGAGGAGTTCCACCGCCTGTCTGAGTCCGGAGACCTGGGTACGCGGGAGATCGACTTGGGTGATGTCGCCGGTGATGACCGCCCGCGAACCGAAGCCGATGCGGGTCAGGAACATCTTCATCTGCTCGGCGGTGGTGTTCTGCGCCTCGTCGAGGATGATGAAGGATTCGTTCAGCGTGCGCCCGCGCATGAAGGCGAGTGGGGCGACCTCGATGGTGCCGCGCTCCATCAGCTTGCCGACACGATCGAAGCCGATCATCTCGAACAGGGCGTCGTAGAGCGGGCGCAGGTAAGGGTCCACCTTCTGTGCCAGATCGCCCGGGAGAAAACCCAGGCGTTCACCGGCCTCGACCGCCGGGCGCGTCAACACCAGGCGGCGCACGCGCTCACTCTCGAGGGCCTCAACAGCCGCAGCGACGGCAAGGTAGGTCTTGCCGGTCCCTGCCGGCCCGACACCGAAACTGACATCGTGTTCGAGGATCGCCGCGAGATAACTCGCCTGATTCGCTCCGCGGGCACGGACATTACCGCGGCGCGTTCGGATCCCGGAGGCGTTGGCCCAGTTGCTGGATGCAGGCGCCGCCCCGCCCCCACCGGGGCCCTCGGCGTCATCCAGGCCTTCGGGGCGCGGGGCCGTACGGCGGGTGCCTTGCCGGCGCTCAGCGTGGGTATCCAGCAGCGGTCCCGCCTCCTGGACGCGGGGATCAGCAAGACCCGTCACCTCCGCCCGCACCGTCGGCACGCGCACCTCGGCCCCGGTCGTCACTGTCTCCACGCAATCCGCCGCGACCGGCCGCTCCGCTGTCAGCAGAAGCAGGTGCAAGGCCTCGCGACCAATCGGCCCGCGGGCTGCCTGCTCGTAGAGTTCCTGCAGCAGACGCATGGCGGCAACGACCTCTGCCTCCGCGCCGCTCAGGCGGAACACATGCCCACGGTGACGCACGGTGATGCGCAGCCGGCGCTCGATCTCGTGCAGGGTCTCGTCGAAGGGGCCGCACAGCCACGCGAGCCGGTCATTGTCCTCGGGCTCAAGCCGAAACTCAGCGTGGTAAATGTCCTGCACGGTCTGGGTCGTCTGCGCCGGACTCAGGTCGCCAGCACGGCCGTGCCGCGCAGCGAGTTGGGCAATGCCGCCGTGATGCGCACGTCGATGAACTGCCCGATGAGCCGGGACGGGCCGGCGAAGTTGACGACGCGATTGCTCGCCACGCGGCCGCGAAGTTCGTTCGGGTCCTTGCGCGACGGGCCCTCGACCAGCACTCGCTCTACCCGACCGACGAGCCCTGCGGCGAATTCGGCCCCGAACGTGAGGATGCGCGACTGCAACCGGGCCAGCCGCGCCTTCTTGACCTCCTCGGGCACGGCATCCGCCAGATTGGCCGCCGGGGTGCCGGGACGGGGGCTGTAGGTGAAGCTGAAGGCGTGGTCGAAGCGGACCTCCTCGATGAGGTCCATGGTGGCCGCGAAATCCGCATCGGTCTCGCCGGGAAAGCCGACGATGAAATCCGACGACAACGCGACACCGGGCACGGCGGCCTTCAGCCTGCGGATGCGGGCACGGTACTCACGCGCCGTGTGGCCGCGCTTCATGGCCGCAAGGATACGATCCGATCCGCTCTGCACCGGCAGATGCACCTGCGTCACCAGCTCCGGCACCTCGGCATGGGCGGCGATCAGGCGATCGGAGAACTCCACCGGATGGGAGGTCGTGTAGCGGATGCGCCCGATGCCATCGACGCTGGCGACGTAACGGATGAGCCCGGCGAGGTCCACCACCCGGCCCTCGTGGGTCAGGCCGCGGTAGGCGTTCACGTTCTGGCCAAGCAGTGTGACCTCGCGCACGCCCTGTTCGGCGAGCGCGGCCACCTCGGCCAGGATGTCGTCCAGTGAGCGACTGAACTCCTCACCGCGTGTGTAGGGCACGACACAGAAACTGCAGTACTTGCTGCACCCCTCCATCACCGAGACGAAGGCCGTCACACCCTCCGCCCGCGCCTCCGGCAGCCGGTCGAACTTCTCCACCTCGGGGAAGCTGACGTCCACCTGCGGTGCCGCCTCGCGCGCCTGGGCGGCGAGGAGTTCGGGCAGCCGATGCAGCGTCTGCGGCCCGAAGACGAGGTCCACGAAAGGCGCCCGGGCGCGGATCCCCTCACCCTCCTGACTGGCCACACAGCCGCCGACACCGATGAGCACGCCGGGTCGCGCCTCCTTGAAGGGCCGCCACATGCCAAGCTGGGTGTAGAGCTTGTCCTCGGCCTTCTCGCGCACGGAGCAAGTGTTCACCAGCAGCAGATCGGCCTCGGCCGGGTCGCCCGTCAGCACGAAGCCGCCGGCCTCACGCAGCACGTCCGCGATGCGCGCGGAGTCGTACTCGTTCATCTGGCAACCGAAGGTCTTGATGTACAGCTTGCGGGTCATGGGGCGAGTGTGATGGGCGGGGTGACGGGGATGCGGTGCCCGCAACGGCGGGGCGGAGATGC
>DNIF01000022.1 GCA_003485715.1 Gammaproteobacteria bacterium | reverse complement strand
ACGCGTCCTTCAACAACACCATCATTACAATCGCCGATCGTCAGGGTAATGTACTTACTTGGGCGACCGCCGGCGGGTGCGGCTTCCGCGGCTCGCGGAAGAGCACTCCGTTCGCTGCGCAGGTCGCTGCGGAGAAGGTCGCGGCGGTGATGTCTGAAATGGGTATGCAAACGGTTGATGTGTTTGTCAAGGGTCCTGGGCCAGGTCGCGAGTCCGCGGTGCGCGCACTCAACGCCAATGGCTTCAAGGTCACCAACATCACCGATGTGACCCCCATCCCACACAACGGGTGCCGTCCCCCTAAGAAGCGCCGCGTCTGAGGATTTCCAGTAATGGCCCGTTATCTTGGTCCGAAATGCAAGTTGAGCCGCCGGCAGGCCTACGACCTCAGTCTGAAGAGCCGTAACCGGCCGCTTGAGAGCAAGTGCAATCTTGAAAAGCCGCCGGGGCAACATGGGGAGGCAAGGAACCGCCGCCAGTCCGACTACGCGCTCCAGCTGCGTGAGAAGCAGAAGCTCCGGTATATCTACGGTGTGCTTGAGCGGCAGTTCTCCAACTATTTCACCGAGGCGGCCCGTCGCAAGGGTGCCACTGGCGAGAACCTCCTGAAGCTGCTTGAGTGTCGGCTTGACAACGTCGTGTACCGCATGGGTTTTGGCGTGACCAGGAATGAGGCGCGCCAGTTGGTCACGCACAAGGCAATTCAAGTGAACGGTCGGAAGGTGAATATCCCGTCTTACCAGGTTCGCCCAAATGATGTGATCACGGTGACCGAGAAGGCGCGTAAGCAGGCCCGTATTGTGGAGTCTCTCCAGTCAGCCGAGCAGCACGGATTTCCTGACTGGGTACAGATTGACTCCTCACGTATGGAAGGCATCTTCAAGTCTGTCCCTGAGCGTAGCGACCTCCCGTCGGATATCAACGAGTCACTGGTGGTCGAGCTTTACAACAAGTAATCCGCTGGGAGCGATCGAATGTCACAGTTTTTCGGAGACATCCTCCGTCCGCACGCCCTGGAGTACAAGGCGCTCGGTCCCAACGTGGGTCAGCTTTCCCTTGAGCCGCTGGATCGCGGGTTCGGACATACACTCGGCAACGCTTTGCGAAGGGTTCTTCTGTCATCTATGGCGGGTTGTGCCGTCACCCAAGTCGAGATCGAAGGCGTTTTGCATGAGTACACGACGATTCCTGGAATTCAGGAAGACGTCACCGACATCCTGCTGAACCTGAAGGGTCTGGCCGTTAATCTGCACGGTGTCAATGAGCGGACTGTGCGCATTCACAAGCAGGGCCCTGGAGTGGTCACCGCGGCTGACATCGAGGGCGGCCCCGACTTCTCGGTCGTTAACCCTGATCATCACATCGCAACGTTGTCGGCAGACGCTTCTCTCACCATGCACCTGACCATCTCGCGTGGGCGCGGCTACGTTCCCGCCAACCAGCGCGAGGCCGGCAGCGAAGATGCCAGCGTGATTGGCTGTCTCAGGGTTGACGCGTCTTTCAGCCCCATACGCCGTGTGGCTTTTGATGTGCAGAGGGCCCGCGTCGAGCAGCGCACCGATCTTGACAGGTTGAATCTCGTCGTTGAAACCAACGGCACCATCACTCCGGAGGATGCCGTTAATCAGGCGGCGGACATTCTGCGTGAGCAGCTGAACGTGTTCGTGGGTGGTGAGAGGCCGCGCATCGAGGGTGCTGCTGTCAGCTCGAGCTCGCACGACCCAGTGTTGCTCAACCCTGTTGATGACCTCGATCTCACCGTTCGCTCTCTTAACTGCCTGAAGGCCGAGAGCATTTACCGCATTGGCGATCTCATTCAGCGGACCGAGGTCGAGCTTCTCAAAACTCCAAACTTGGGGCGGAAGTCGCTGACTGAAATCAAGGAAGCGCTGGCAATGCGTGGCATGTCGCTCGGTGCGCGTTTGGATAATTGGCCGCCGGTCGGTAGCAGTCATTAACGCGCGCAAGTGCGCCCTGTATGGTCAACGGCCGTTTCTAAACCACTTCTCACGAGTAAGCCGCCATGAGACATCGCAATACCGGTCGCCAGCTCAGCCGCAACAGCAGTCATCGTCGCGCCATGCTGCGGAATATGGCGGCATCACTGTTCCGGCACGAGGTCATTCGAACCACTCTCCCCAAGGCCAAGGAGTTGCGTCGGGAGGCAGAGCCCCTGATCACAATGGCCAAGGCGGATAGTGTTGCCCGTCGTCGTCTGGTTTTTGCGCGTCTGCGTGATCGGGAAATGGTGCAGAAGCTGTTCCTTGAGCTTGGCCCGCGCTATCAGCAGCGGCCTGGCGGATACCTCCGCATTCTCAAGTGCGGGTTCCGCGCAGGCGACAACGCGCCCATGGCGATCGTTGAGCTGGTGGACCGTGCTGAGCCTGCGGAAGGCGAGGCTGCCGAAGCTGCGTGATTTTCCGTCCTTCTCCTCAGGCGGAATATAACTGCGGTGCGGTGGCCGCTCTGGCTTCCAGTCAGCGGCTGTGTGTCCTTGGACTTCGGTCGCAGCATCCGTGGCGCAGGTTTCCGACCCTCGCAGACCGATGTCGGCTGACCAAGAACCAGCTTGCATGTCGTCCAGCGCTGCCTGCTCCCGCGCCTCACTCAGCGAGTAATTCCTTCAGCAGCTCGTTGAGTTGCCCCGGATTCGCGGTGCCGCCACAGCGCTTCATCACCTGGCCGACAAAAAATCCGAGTAATTTGTCCTTGCCGGCACGGTACTGGGATAGTTGCGTGGGATTCTCCGCCATCACCGCAAGCGCGAGTTCCTTGAGCTGAGCAGTATCGGATAATTGGCGCAGCCCCCGGCTGCTGATCAGCCCATCCACGTCCCGATCTTCAGCAGTCCAGAGCACTTCGAAAAGCTCCTTGGCGGACTTGCCCGAGACCGTCCCATCCTCTATCCGCTTGAGCAACTGCGCCAGGGTAGGCGCGGACAGGGGAACGGCAGCGGCCTCCAGGCCACTTCGGTTAAGCGCCCCGAGAACCTCGCCCATCACCCAGTTGGCAACGAGTTTCGGAGCTCCCCCGAGCTCACTCACCACGGCCTCGTAGTAATCCGCCACATCCCGCGAGGCCGTAAGTACCCGCGCATCGTAGGCCGGGAGCGCATACTCAGCCTCGAATCGGTGACGCTTCGCGTCGGGCAGCTCCGGCAGATCAGAGCGGGCTGCATCCAGCATGGACTCACTCACGATCAGAGGCAGAAGATCCGGGTCCGGGAAGTAGCGATAGTCGTTTGCCTCTTCCTTGCTGCGCAGGGATCGCGTTTCATCCCG
>DNIF01000098.1 GCA_003485715.1 Gammaproteobacteria bacterium | reverse complement strand
GTGTAGTAGAAGCCCGCGGCGCGCATGGTTGCGGGTTCGTAGACGTTGCGCAGATCCACGAAGACGCGGCCCCGCATGAGGGACTTCACGCGCTCCAGATCGAGCCCGCGGTAGGCGTTCCATTCCGTGAGCAGGACCAACGCATCCGCCCCGGGCAGGGTGTCGTAAACCCCCTCGCAGTAGGTGATCTCGCGCGGCAGCAGTGACTGTGCCTCGTGCATGCCCTTGGGGTCATGGGCGCGGATGCTGGCACCGCGCTCGATGATCTGCGGCAGGATGGCCAGGGCCGGCGCATCGCGCATGTCGTCGGTCTCGGGCTTGAAGGTGAGGCCGAGCACGGCGATGACCTTGCCCGCCTCGTTGCCACCGAGGGCGTGCCGGATCTTCATCACCATGCGCGCCTTCTGCGCCGCGTTCACCTCGATCACCGCCTCGACGATGCGCGACGGGGCACCGTACTCCTGGCCGATGCGTACCAGCGCCTGGGTGTCCTTGGGGAAGCAACTGCCACCGTAACCCGGGCCAGGATGCAGGAACTTGCGCCCGATGCGCCCATCGAGCCCCATGCCCCGGGCCACAGCGTGCACGTCCGCGCCGCAGGCCTCGCACAGGGCCGACATCTCGTTGATGAAGCTGATCTTGGTGGCAAGAAAGGCATTGGCCGCGTACTTCGTGAGTTCCGCGCTCTCCAGACCCATGGCGACGATGGGGGTCTCGATCAGGTTCAGCGGGCGGTAGAGTTCGCGCAGCAGTGCCTCTGCCTGTTCGCTCTCCACCCCGATGACGACGCGATCCGGGCGCATGAAATCGCCGATGGCCGCGCCCTCACGCAGAAACTCCGGGTTCGAGGCCACATCGAAATCGGCCTCGGGGTTCGTCTCGGCGATGAGCCGGCGCACATTGCGCGCCGTGCCGACCGGCACCGTGGATTTGTCGACGATGACGGTGAATCCCCGGAGCCAGGGGGCCACGTCACGCGCAGCGGCATACACGTAGGAGAGATCCGCGTGACCGTCACCGCGGCGGGTGGGCGTGCCGACGGCGATGAACACCAGATCGGCGGCACCGATGTAGTCGCCATACTCGGAGGTGAAACGAAGCCGCCCCTCGCGCACGTTCTTGGCGACCAGTTCGTCGAGGCCGGGCTCGTAGATGGGGATGCCCCCCTCCTTGAGCCTGGCGATCTTGCCGGCGTCCACGTCGAGGCAGGTCACCTCGGCACCAAACTCGGCAAAACACGCACCGGAGACGAGTCCGACGTAACCGGTTCCGATCATCACCACCTTCATTGCTGGGCTCTCCGTGAAGCAGAAGGATGTCGAGGCGTCACGCGCCCTTGGATTTTGCCGCCCCGACCCCGGAATCCCAAGGGGCGCGGGGAAGCGCTCGCTCGCCCCGGAGTCTCAGGAACCCAGCCGGGGCGCACGCATCATCTGCCCCGACCATGGGGTAGAGGTGCAAGCGGGCGAATGCTGGCAGGCGGATGTTACAGCCGATGCAGCGTGATGCCTTGCGGAATGCCCTCGCGCGGCAGGCGCCCCTTGACGTCGTAGGCGAAGCCGTGGCCATCCACCAGCAGCTCCGCGATGCCGGCCCAGCCGGCGGCGAGGTATTCCTGATGGGCAACGGCCAGGATGATCGCATCGGCCGGTCGCAGCGCGGAGGCGGGTGTGAGCGTCAGGCCGTACTCGTGCGCCGCCTCGGCCGGATCGGCCAGGGGATCGGTCACCTGCACGTCGAGGCCGTATTCACGCAGGGCTTCCACGATGTCGATGACACGCGTGTTGCGCAGATCCGGCACGTTCTCCTTGAAAGTGAGGCCAAGGACCGTGACCCGCGCCCCTTTCACCCGGCCACCGGCCTGCACCAGACGCTTGATCACCTGACCGGCCACATAGGCGCCCATGCCGTCGTTGATGCTGCGCCCCGCCAGGATCACTTGCGGGATGTAGCCGACGCGCTGGGCCTTGTGGGTGAGGTAGTAGGGATCGACGCCGATGCAGTGACCGCCGACCAGACCCGGCTCGAAGCGGAGGAAGTTCCATTTGGTGCCCGCGGCCGCCAGCACATCGCGCGTGTCGATGCCCATGCGATTGAAGATGAGGGTGAGCTCATTCATCAGGGCGATGTTGAGATCACGCTGAGTGTTCTCGATCACCTTGGCGGCCTCGGCCACACGGATGGTCGGTGCCTTGTGTACCCCCGCCGTTACCACCGAGGCGTAAACGGCGGCGACGATCTCGAGTATTTCGGGCGTCTGCCCGGCGACCACCTTCGTGATCTTCGTGAAGGTGTGCTCGCGGTCACCGGGGTTGATGCGCTCGGGGGAATAACCCACGAAGAAATCCTTGCCACACTTGAGGCCGGAGACGCGTTCGAGCACCGGCACGCAGTCTTCCTCGGTGGCACCCGGATAGACGGTGGATTCGTAAACGACGATATCGCCCGGCTTCAGTGCCCCGGCCACCGTCTCGGAGGCACGCAGCATCGGTGTGAGGTCGGGCCGCTTGGCATCATCCACCGGCGTGGGCACCGCCACGATGTGGAAATCCGCGGCGCGCAGATCCGCGACCTCGGTGGTGTAGTGGATGTCGGCGCGGGCGAGTTCTTCCGCCTCAGCCTCGTGTGTGCGATCGATGCCACGGGTCAGTTCTGCGATGCGCTCGGGATCGATATCGAAACCCACCACACGGGCACTCTGGCCGAAGGCCACGGCCACGGGCAGGCCCACGTAACCCAATCCGATCACGGAAATACGCCGGCTGTGCGTCATGAAGTCACCTGATAGTAGTCCCGGTACCATGCAACGAAACGTTCGATGCCGGTCTGTATCGGCGTGTCGGGGCAGTAGTTCACGTCACGGATGAGGGCACTGACATCCGCGTAGGTGTCGGGCACATCGCCGGGTTGCAGGGGCAGGAAGTTCTTCTCTGCCTCACGCCCCAGCGCCCGTTCCAGGGCCCCGATGAATTCCATGAGCGGCACCGGCCGATGCGAGCCGATGTTGTAGATGCGCCAGGGTGCGCGGCTGCTGGATGGATCCGGATGCGCGCTGGACCAGGCGGGATCCGGTGCCGCCACGTGGTCGAGTGTGCGCACCACCCCCTCGACGATGTCATCGATGTAGGTGAAGTCGCGCCGGTGATTGCCGTGATTGAAGACATCGATGGGCTGGCCGGCGAGGATCTGCTGCGTGAACAGGAACAGCGACATGTCCGGACGGCCCCAGGGGCCGTAGACGGTGAAGAAGCGCAGCCCCGTGGTGGGTAGCCCGTACAGATGGCTGTAGGTGTGCGCCATCAATTCGTTTGCCTTCTTCGAGGCCGCATAGAGCGAGACCGGATGGTCCACGCTCTCTGCCACCGAGAAGGGCATGTTCGTGTGGGCCCCGTACACCGAACTCGAGGAGGCGTACACCAGATGCTCGATGCCGCCATGGCGGCAACCCTCGAGGATGTTCATGAAGCCGACCAGATTGGCCTCGACGTAGGCGTGCGGATGCGTGAGCGAATAACGCACGCCGGCCTGCGCGGCCAGATGCACGACGCGGCTACAGTCACGGCGCGCGAACAGTGCCTCCATGGCCGGGCGATCCGCGATGTCCAGCCGTTCGAAGCGGAAGCCGGGCCGACCCGTGAGACGGGCGAGCCGCGCCTGCTTCAGGCGGACGTCGTAGTAGTCGTTGAGGTTGTCGAGACCGAGGACTTCATCGCCACGGTCGAGCAGACGATGCGAGAGGGCTGCGCCGATGAAACCGGCCGCCCCTGTGACGAGAACCTTCATGAGGGCTTGGGATCCGGGTCGAAAGATGGGCGCCCATCCACGGGCAACGCATGCTAGGGGATGACCCGGTACAGGGCAAATCGGTGTGACCGGGAGGCTTGGGCAGGGCGCATCCTGCCGGCGGCGCAGCCGCTCTGGGGGACGGGATTCGTTCGAGAGTGGGGCTTCGCTCGCCTCAGGCAGGCCCAAGGCCCTCGAACAGCGTGTCGGCCGGGAGCGTGAGGCCGAGGGTGGCGAGTTCCACCGCATCGCCGGGGTCGTACCGTAGGTACTCCCAGCCCCCCGCGACCCGTCGGTGCAGCTCTGCCCGCATCCCATCCGGATCGATCAGCAGATACTCACCCAGGGCCTCGATCCGCCGGTAGGCAACGAGCTTCTCGCGTCGATCGATGACCGAGGTCGCCGGCGAGAGCACCTCGACGACGAGCACCGGTGCGGACACCACGGCGTCCTCGGGGCCCAACTCACGCAGGCGTTCCTCGCAACTCACCATCACGTCCGGGTAGTAGTAGCTATTGGCGCGCGCCACGTGCAGCTTGGCGTCACTCATGAACACGCGGCAGGGGCTGTCACGCAGCGCCGACTTCAGGGCCGACGCCACATTCAGCGCCACGACGTTGTGACGCAGCGTGCCGCCGGTCATTGCGTAGAGCGTGCCATCCACGTATTCGTGACGGCGATCTGCCGTTGCCTCTCGCAGGAGGTAGTCCTCCGGGCTCAGGATCTCCGTGCGCTGTGTGTGCATGCGAGCACTCCCGGGGTGGCGGTGACCGCGGGCATTCTAGTTCCAGCAACGGAGATCGTGAGTGGCGGCGCATGTCCGGACCCTCACCCCATTCCCTCTCCCGGAGGGAATGGGGCTTGAAACTACCGTCGCCCACGGAGCTGGCACCCTCGTGGCCGGGTTTGCGCCGGGGGGCATGGGGATCTGGAGCCGCGTTCGCCCACAGATCTGCCCTCGCCTCCACCAACCTTACGCCAGAGATCACA
>DNIF01000103.1 GCA_003485715.1 Gammaproteobacteria bacterium | reverse complement strand
CCGCCCGGGCGACGAGGCCACGCACCTCGCGCGGATCGATGCGCCCGCCACGTGCCCCGAGAAAGAGTGCCGGCTGCTCGCCCCGCAACCATTGGGAGCGGACTCCCAGCCACGCCATCAGCGCCTGCCGGGCGGGCCCGCCCACCGGAACCTGCCGTTCGCGTGAACCCTTGCCCAGCACGCGCACGAGCCCCTCCGTGAGGAGCACATCAACCGTGTTCAGACCCGCGAGCTCGGCCACGCGCAACCCCGAGGAGTACAGCAACTCGAGAACAGCGTGATCGCGCAGGGCGCGCGGATCCTCGGGTGCCGGGGCAAGGGTCACGAGCCGCGTGACCTGCTCGATGTCGAGCACCTGCGGCAAGGGCGGTCGCATCCTGGGTGGACGCACATCCGCTGCGGGGTTGCTGCGTATCAGGCCGTAGCGGCGAAGGTCATGAAAGAAGCCCCGCAGTGCCGCGAGCGCACGTGCCAGCGTACGTGGCGTAATGCCCTCGGCATGCCGGGCGGCGATGAACTCGCGCACCTCTGCGGTCGCAACCTCCGCCCAGTGCCTCGTGCCGCGGGCATGAAGCCAGGCAGCGAAGGTATGCAGCTCCACGCCATAGGCGCGCCGGCTTGTGGCCGCGAGCCGCCCGGCCTCGGCGAGCCAACGCTCGACGACTGGAACGAGGGTATTCGCCGCAGGCGGGCGGTCGTCGCTCATGCGCTCCGCGGGCCGAGCCACGCATCGATGCGCAGAGCGACGCAGGCGGCCACATGCGCGATGAGGTCCACTCCCATCTCCGGATGGTAATGCCGCGAATCGGCGTGACCGACCGCAAGCACACCGCGAAATCCGGTCCCTGCCATGGGTGCCACCACCGCCGAGCCCACGCCTTCTGCAGCCGCACCGAACAGCGCCGAGAGCTGTGCCTGTTTGAAGCGGCCACAGTGCGGACGCTCGGCCTGTAGCGGGCCGGCGAGTTCGACCGCGCGAGGGTCGCCCGCAGCGAACCACCAGTCGGCACCGGGCCCGGGGCCCGCACCGAAGGCGAGCAGCGCCACCGGGGGCTCGAGCCCGGAGGGCCCGGCGAAGCCGCGTCTGCAGGTGGCGAGCAAGGCGTCGGGATCGGCGAGCCTCAGCACACTGAGGGCCAGTGCGTGCATGGCGGCCGTGAGCATGTCGTTCGCTCGCGCCACCGCGATGAGTTCGCGCAGTCGGGTACGCAGTTCGTGGTTCTGTTCGCGCAGGGCCGCCACTTGACGACCGGTGAGCGAGGCCGCACCACTGGGTGCCACCGCCAGCTCCAGTTGCGCCAGCAGGTCCGGGTGTTCGAGCAGGAAACCCGGGTGCGTGCGCAGGAAATCGACCACCTGCAAGGCCTGGAAATCGGGGCCTTCATGCCCCTCGTTCGGGTTTTTCAAGGTTCAATCCATCCAGCAATCAAGCCATTCAGCGCAGCCCCTGGCTGCGTTTCACATGTGGTATGGCGCAGTGTGATGGGCACTTGTCGCAGGTGCCTCGCGCGAACTGCTCACAGGTCGATGGTGCCATCGAACACGAACTCCGCAGGACCGCTCATCCACAGTGGTTCCCGCGCCCCCGCCCACTCGATCAGCAGCTCACCGCCCGGCAGGCCGACCGCAACGACCGGCTCTACCGCATCCCGGGCGCGCAGGACGGCCATGGCCGCACAGGCGCCGGTGCCGCAGGCGAGGGTCTCGCCGACTCCGCGCTCCCAGACACGGAGCCGCAAGCGATGACGATCAAGCTGCTGCACGAAACCCACGTTCACCCGCTCGGGGAAGGCCGGATCGGTCTCGATGAGCGGGCCGAGATGGGCGACGGGTGCATCCTCGATGGCGCTGCATTCCAGCACCGCGTGCGGATTACCCATGGAGCAGACGCCCAGCGTCACCACGGTACCATCCGCAAGGCGCAGGCGGTGCTGACCGGCTGGGCCTGACTCTGCGGACGCTGCGAGGAAGGGCACATCGCGCGGTTCCAGCCGGGGCATACCCATGTCCACGCGCACCTGCCCCGGGCCGGCACGAAAGACGCGGGTCACGCCGCCGGGCGCGGCGATCCGAAGGCCATCGGCCGCCATGCCGACCCGCTCCCAGAGGTAACGGGCAACGCAGCGCACCCCATTGCCACACTGACCAACTTCACTCCCATCCGCGTTGAAGATGCGATAGCCGACCTCGGCCGCGGGTGTTTCGGGCGGGGAGAGCACGAGGATCTGGTCACAGCCAACGCCGCGATGGCGATCTGCGAGTCGCGCCAGCGCCGCGGCAGCGGGCAGCGGTGGTGCGTCCGCGCCCAGCCGATCGAGCAGGACGAAGTCGTTGCCCAGGGCCTGCATCTTGGTGAAGGAGGTGCGCACCCCGCCAAGGTTACCGCAACTGGCCACGTCGGCAGGGGACTCGGGCCGCGTCGAAGCTGCCGGCGTGGGGCTGCCAACCGAAGGACGGCACACTCAGCGCGTCCGGCTATCGGGATCGCACCGGCTCAGGTACAAATCCGTTCCCCTGGGGAAAACCCTGCGCGTCCTGCGCGAGTCGCGCACGATCCCCCGGGGCCCGGCCCCCACTCCAGCGCCTGAGGAGAATGCAGCCAATGAGCGAACACGTGCGCGATGTCGACGGCTTCGGTTTCAACGAGCAGGTGATCGAGGCCTCGCGTGAGCGTCTGGTGCTGGTCGATTTCTGGGCCGCCTGGTGCGGCCCCTGTCGCACCCTGACCCCCGTTCTCGGCCGGCTGGTGGAGCAACTGGCCGGACAGGTTCTGCTTGCCAAGGTGGACGTGGACCGCGAGCCGGCCCTCGCCACTCGCTACGGCATCAGGAGCCTGCCCACGGTCCTGTTGTTCCGGGACGGCGCGCCGGTGGACCACTTCATGGGTGCCCTGCCCGAGGGCGAGGTGCGCCGCTTCCTCGCGCCGCATCTGGCGCCTGCACGACCTGACCCGCGCGTTGAGGCGGATGCTCTGCTGGCCAGCGGTGACCTCAGCGGCGCCATCGCGCTGCTGGCTGCGGCATTGGCTGCCGATCCCGGACAGACGCAGCTCCTCGCCCCACTGGCCGATTGCCGGATCCGCGCCGGTGACCTCGAGGCGGCGGCAGCACTCCTCGACCAGATACCGGTGGCCAATCTGGATGAGCGTTGCGAAGTGGCGCGGAGTCGCCTGCGTCTGCATCAAGAGGCCGCTGCGCTCAGCGACGCGGCTGCGGATGACGCCGCAGGTGCTCACTACCGTCATGCACTCGCGGCCTTCCTCGCGGGGGACAGCGAGGGATGCATGGAGGCCCTGCTCGCCCAGGTGACGGAGCACCGCGCCTATCGTGACGGCGCCGCACGCAAGGCCCTGCTGGATGTCTTCACCGTGCTGGGGGCGGATGACCCACGAGTGCGCACAGCGCGCTCGCGACTCGCATCCCTGCTGCTGAACTAGGCACCACCATGCACCCTGCAAGATCGGGAACGGACGCCCTCGCCCTGCGGCGATTGAGCGGGCTGCTGCTGTGCGCCCTGGGCACGCTCACGAGCGGCGCTGGCAATGCGGGCAATGTCGAGACCACCAGCTCGCCGCCGGCGGGGTCAGTGGACGTCAGCACCGACTCACCGGCAGAGCAACGTTCCCTTTGGTCCCACGACGCCTTCCTCGACTTCGGGCACGCCCTGAGCTTCCAGCATCCGGCCAACCGCCAGTGGCGCAACCGCGGCACCACGCCCCGCCTGAACGAGACCCAGCTCAACATGGCAGGGATCGCCGTGACGAAGGAGGCCACGGCCGCCTCGCCCTGGGGCATGGAGCTATTGGCCCACGCCGGGCGGGATGCGCTGGCCTTCGGCTTCCACACCAACCAGCCCGAGGTGGATCATGCCGATGCGCTGCGCCACTTCGGGCGTGCAAATGTCTCCTGGCTGGCACCCACTGGTAACGGACTCAAGCTGCAGGCCGGGCTTTTCAGCAGCCTCGTCGGCTACGAGTCGCTCTACGCCAAGGACAACCTGCACTACACGCGATCGTGGATCGCGGACTACTCGCCCTACCTGATGTTCGGCCTCAACGCGAGTGTGCCGCTCGGAGAGCGCTTCACCGCCACGGCCTATGTCGTGAACGGTTACTTCCATCTTGCGCAGGCCAATGCAGCGCCCGGCTATGGGGCGCAACTAGCCTTCCGGCCGTCCTCGCGCTGGACGCTGCGCGAGACCGTCTACTACGGGCCGGAGCAGGCCGCGACCGGCATCGAACACTGGCGTTTCTTCCTCGACACGGTGGCGGAATGGCGCGGCGATGCCACCACCGTGGCCTTCGGTCATCAGGCCGGCACCGAGCAGAGCGCATTGCCGGGCGCTCCCCGCAGCTTCTGGACCGGCGCCATGCTCTCGGCCCGCTGGAACGTTGCCGGCCCCTTCAGCGTGGCGGTGCGCCCCGAGGTCTTCTGGGATCCGGACGGTCTGCTTACTGGCGCGCGACAACTCGTGCGCGCCGTGACCAGCACCTTGGAATACCGCCTGTCCAGGCGAGCATCGGGGGCAGGCGCCATCTTCAGACTCGAACACCGCTACGACCAATCCACCGGGCCGGAGGGCGGCTTCTTCGGCCGCCGGGATCCCGTCACCGGGGACATCGGCCTCATCGGCGGCCAGCATCTGGCGATCGCCTCGCTGATCCTCACCTTCGATACCCGCTGACCTTGGAATCAATGGGGTCAGAGCCATAAGATTTCTGCCATTGCAAGGAATCAACGACGCTGACCCCACTGATTCTTTCGTGCCCCCTCGCAGGCCCTGCAACTCCGCGCAGGCCGGCTGGTCGAGGTCAGCGCGCGGCCCATTTCGGGACGCGGACCGGAGGTGGGATCTGCTAATCTCCGGCGCCTTCACGGGTAGCCCCGACCGGCCGCGGTCGGCGGCCGTCGGCGGTCGGTGCCCGGATGGGCTCGCGGAGCTCCATAACCATTGATGCACCTGATGCACGCAATCCTTTCGCCCAAGGGATTCAACCGGTTTGTCAGTCGTTGGATCGGGCCGCTCTGGGCCGTGACGCTGCTCATGCTGGCCATCGGCCTGCCGTGGGCGCTGGTCATCGCCCCCACCGACTACCAGCAGGGCGAGAGCTACCGCATCATCTTTCTGCACGTGCCGTCGGCGTGGTTGTCACTGATGGGCTACACGATGCTCGCCAGTCTCGGCTTCGTGGTGCTGGTCTGGCGGGTGAAGCTCGCCGAAGTGATGGCCGAGGCCATCGCCCCCGTGGGCGCGGCCTTCACCCTGCTGGCCCTGATCACCGGCTCGCTCTGGGGCCGGCCGATGTGGGGCACCTACTGGGTGTGGGATGCCCGGCTCACTTCCGAACTCGTGCTGCTCTTCCTCTACCTCGGCTGGATGGCGCTGTCCCAGGCCATCGAGGACCGCCGCGCCGCGGCGAAGGCCTGCGGGGTGCTCGCGCTCATCGGTGTGGTGGACATCCCCATCGTGCATTTCTCGGTGGAGTGGTGGAACACGCTGCACCAGGGGCCAACCGTCACGCGCCTGGATCGCCCGGCCATGCACCTCAGCATGCTGGCACCGCTGCTCTGGATGTACTTCGCGCTGTTCGCCTATGCCGCCACCGTGTCGCTCATGCGTGCTCGCGACATCTGGCTGGAACGCGAGGCCAACCACCCCTGGGTGGCCGAACTCATGCGCGGGGGCGGCACCACGCCCAGGGGACCCGACAGCCCGGCCCGGCCCGGCCCTCCCATCGCTCCCCGCGACCTGACCGCCGGCGCATGAACGCCTTCCTCGACATGGGCGGTTACGGTGTCTACGTGTGGTCGGCCTATGGCATCGCCTGTGTGGTGCTGGCCACGCTCGCCCTGGCGAGCTGGCGACGCGGCCGGCGTCTGCACCAGAAACTGCAACGGAAGCACCAATGACCCCACGCCAGCGACGCTTCCTCGGTGCCTTTGCCGTGCTTGCCGGTGTGGCAACTGCCGCCGCCGTCCTGCTCAGCGCCGTCTCGGAGAACCTGCTCTTCTTTTACACCCCGAGTCAGGTGGCCGCGGGCGAAGTCCCCGCCGATCGCACCGTGCGTGTCGGTGGGCTGGTGGTCTCCGGCAGCATCGAACGCAACCCGGATAGCCTGGCCGTGCGCTTTCAGGTCACGGACATGGCGCGGGTGGTACCGGTCAGCTACGAGGGCATCCTGCCCGATCTTTTTCGCGAGGGTCAGGGCATCATCGCCCAAGGCCGCATCGATGCGAACGGCGTGTTCCAGGCCACCGAGGTGCTGGCCAAACACGACGAGAACTACATGCCCCCCGAAGTGGCCGCGACCCTGGCCATGAAGGGCGAGGGGCCGCTGGCGCCGGTGCACCCGGACGCCCGACCGGCGGACGCCCGACCGACGGGCGCGCAACCATGAGCACGGGGGCACCCACCCGCGCGCTCGACCGCCGCCTCCACGCACCCTCCCTGAGTCCCGCAGTCGCCGCATGAACGACGCCACCCCGCTCCCAGGCGGCCCCTCCTGGCTGCTCTACGATTCGCTGACACCCGAGGTCGGCACCCTCGCCCTCGCCGCAGCCTTGGTACTGGCGCTGATCGGTGCAACCTTGAGCCTCGCCGGTGCCGCCACCGGCCGGATGGCGTGGCTGCGGGTCGCCCGCCCAACGAGCCACGGCCAGTGCGCGCTGCTCGTCATCGCCTGGGCCGCCCTGTCGGCGGCCTTCGTCGCCAACGATTTCTCCGTGCTGTACGTGGCGAACAACTCCAACACCCAACTGCCGCTCATCTACCGCCTGAGCGCCGTCTGGGGCGCCCACGAGGGCTCTCTGCTGTTGTGGTCCCTTGCACTCACCGGCTGGATGGTGGCCGTGGCCCTGCGTTCGCGACACCTGCCGGAGGTCTTCGCCGCCCGGGTGCTCGGCGTGATGAGTCTGGTGAACGCCGGCTTTCTCGCCTTCATCCTGTTCACCTCCAACCCCTTTCTGCGCCACTTCCCGGCGCCGGCGGAGGGTCGCGACCTCAATCCCCTGTTGCAGGACCCGGGCCTCATCTTCCACCCACCCATGCTCTACATGGGCTACGTGGGCATGAGTGTGGCCTTCGCCTTCGCCATCGCCGCCCTGCTGGGTGGTCGTCTGGACGCCGCCTGGGCCCGCTGGACACGCCCGTGGACGCTCGCCGCCTGGGTGTTCCTCACCCTGGGCATCACGCTCGGTAGCTGGTGGGCCTACTACGAGCTCGGCTGGGGCGGCTGGTGGTTCTGGGATCCGGTGGAGAACGCGAGCTTCATGCCGTGGCTCATTGCGACCGCGCTCGTGCATTCGCTCGCCGTCACCGAGCAGCGGGACAGCTTCAAGCGCTGGACCGTACTGCTCGCGATCTGCGGTTTCGCGCTGTCCCTGCTTGGCACCTTCCTGGTGCGATCCGGGGTGCTGACCTCGGTACACGCCTTCGCCGCCGACCCCACACGCGGGGTGTTCATCCTCGGCGTGCTGGCGCTCGCGGTGGGGGCCTCGCTCGTGCTCTACAGCGTGCGCGCGCCGCTGCTGGTCGATCGCGGCAGCTTTGCTCCGATCTCGCGCGAGGGCTTCCTGCTGGCCAACAACGTCGTGCTCGTGGTCTCGGCTGCGGCCGTGCTGCTGGGCACGCTCTATCCACTGGCCATGGATGCCTTCGGGCTTGGCAAGATTTCGGTCGGTCCACCGTACTTCAATGCCGTATTCGCCCCCCTCATGCTCCTGCTTGCCCTCGCGCTTGGCATCGGCCCGCGGGTGCGCTGGAAGGGGCAGGAGGCTCGGGAAGTCGGTCTGCTCATGCGCTGGTCATTGCCGCTGTCGGTGTTGGCCGGAACACTCGCCGCGCTCTTTGGCGGCGTGCATCTGCTGGCCACGACCGCCGGTTTCAGCGCTGCCTTCTGGGTGCTCGGCCATACCGCCCTCACGGTGCGCGATCGGCTGCGGTATGCACGGAGCAGCAGCACGGCGCTGCGCCGGCTGCCGGTCGGCTTCGTCGGCATGCTGCTGGCGCATGTGGGCTTCGCCGTCTGCATCATCGGCGTCACCGCCGTCAGTCAGTGGGGCGTGGAACGCGACATCCGCCTGGCCATGGGCGAGTCCACCGAACTCGGAGGTTTTCGCTTCACGCTGCAATCGGTGCGCGAGATCGACGGGCCGAACTACAGCGGGGTCCGCGGCAGCGTGCTGGTCGAGCCCGTCGGGGTCGGCGGCGCGGGGCCGAGAGATGCAACGGCCAGCCTCACGCTCTACCCGGAGAAGCGCGTCTACCAGGCGGGCGGAGCGGCCATGACCGAGGCCGGGATCGCCGCCGGAATCACCCGCGACCTGCTCGCCTCGCTCGGGGAACCACGCGGTGACTCCGCCTGGACGCTGCGCGTACAGGTGAAACCTTTCCAGCGCTGGATCTGGTTCGGGGGCCTGTTCATGGCGCTGGGTGGCATCCTCGCGGCCAGTGACCGGCGCTACCGCCTGCGCGTGCGGGCGGCCGACGGCGAGGCCCTGGCGGCCGGGGCGAGGCCCGCCTGATGCACGGGCAACCGCCGCAGCACGCGGCCCTGCGTCATTCCTGGCCGCTGACGGCCTTCGTGGTACTGGTCGGTCTGCTCTACGTCGGCCTGGGCCGCGACCCACGGCTGCTGCCCTCGCCCTTCATCGGCCGCCCGGCACCGGCCCTCGACCTGCCTACGCTGGCCGACCCTGCGGCACGCTTCACCACGGCGGAGTTCCGGGGCGCACCCACCGTGGTGAACGTCTGGGCCTCCTGGTGTGTGGCCTGCCGTCAGGAGCACGAGGTGCTGATGGAACTGGCCGCGAGCGACCGCGTGCGCATCGTCGGCCTCGGCTACAAGGACGCCCCGGAGGATGCGCGCGCCTGGCTCGCACGCCACGGCGACCCCTACACGGTGGTGGCGGTGGATGCCGATGGTCGCGCCGGCATCGACTGGGGTGTCTACGGCGTGCCCGAGACCTTCTTCCTGGATGCCGAGGGGATCGTGCGCCACAAGCACGTCGGTCCGCTGAGCGATGCGAGCCTCGAGCCAGCCCTGACACTCATCGGCGTGCCGGCGGCTCCCCGCACGGCAGCGCCGCCCGCAGGACTGGCGCCGCCCGGCGGGCTGACGCGGCCCGAGGGGTCACGGTGAAGGCCGGGCTGCCCATCGGCCCCGTGCGGCGAGCGCGGCGCACCCTTGGTTGCCTCTTCTGGGCGGCCCTGCTGCCGTGCACGGTGATGGCCGCGGATGCCCCAGCCGCCGCGCCGCCACAAGCGCCGCAGTCTGTAGCAGCACCGATCGACGACTTCGCCCCCTTCGCGGACGCGGCGCTCGAGGCCCGCTATCGCGGCCTGATTGCCAAGCTGCGCTGTCTGGTCTGCCAGAACGAATCCCTGGCCGACTCGCACGCACCGCTGGCCGCAGATCTGCGCCGCGAGGTGCGCGGCATGCTCGAATCCGGGCAGGCGGACGCGGCGATCCTCGCCTTCCTCTCCGAGCGCTACGGCGCCTTTGTGCTCTACGACCCACCGCTGGACGCCCACACCGTGCTGCTGTGGGCCGGCCCGCCGCTGCTCCTGCTGCTCGGTGCCGGCTGGCTCTTCAGCGGGCTGACCCGCCGGGCCCAGACGGCCACCCCGCCCACCCCGCTCGATGCCAGCGCGCGCGCCGCCGTCAAGCGCGCCCTCGCCGAAGAGAACTGAACGCCCATGTCCACCTTCCACATCGGGGCCGCTCTGGTCGGCCTCGTCGTCGTCCTCTGTCTCCTGTGGCCGCTGCTCGCGGCGCATGGCATCGGTCCGAGCGAGCGTCGCGCCGTGCTTGCCGTCTACCGCCAGCGTCTGCGCGAACTCGGTGAGCAGCAGGCCGCCGGACAACTGGATGACGCCGCCCATGACCTCGCCCGTGAGGAGCTGGAGACTGAGCTCGCAACGGAGTTGGGCCGTCTCGATGCCCGTGAGGCCCCCGGGCGCGCGGCCCCCGCCTGGCTGAGCGCGCTCCTGCTGCTGTTGGTGGTGCCCGCCGCCACCCTCTGGCTTTATCAGCACACCGGCGGCTATGTGGCCGCCGAGGGTGCCACTCGTCTGGCGGCCGAGCGCGCGGCTCAGCGCGAGTCGGTGGAGCGCCTTGCCGCGCGACTCAGGCAGCGCCTCGACGACGTGGAGGGCTGGTGGCTGCTGGGGCGAAGCTGGCTCCAGCTTGGTGAACCGGACCGCGCCGTCGCCGCACTCGCCCAGGCCTACATCATCGCTGGCACCGATCCCGGCCTCTCCGCCGAGCGGATCGCGGACCTCGCCTTCGACTACGCCCGAGCACTGGCCGGCATCCAGGAGGACCGTCTCACCGGTGCCCCGGCCCGCATCATCGACCACAACCTCGAACGCTTCCCCACGAACAGCCGCCTGCTCTGGCTCTCCGTGCTGCTGGCACTCGAACAGGATCGGCGCGAGGAGGCCCTCGGCCGGCTGGACCGGCTGCGGGCGAGCCTGCCCGCAGACAGCGAGGATCGCGCCCGTCTCGACAACATGCGTGCGCGCATTGCCGCAGATTTGGATGCTGCGACGGCGAGGGCGGGCGCAGCAGCAGACATGGCGACTGACGCAGAAGCCGGCGACGCGACGACAGGCACGACGGCACCCAACGCAGGCAGCGAGACCGCCGAGCCAGCGCAGGTGCGCGTAGCGGTACGCCTCGACCCGGCGCTCGCTGCGCGCACCGCCCCGGACGACACGGTGTTCGTCTTTGCCCGAGCCGTCGACGGGCCGGCGATGCCGCTCGCGGTCGCGCGGGCCCGGGTCGCCGATCTGCCGCTCGAAGTGACCCTCGACGACTCGCTCGCCATGGCCCCGCAGTTCCGGCTGTCGTCCGCCTCTCAGGTGGCCATCGGCGCGCGCATCTCACGCACGGGCCAGGCCATGGCCGCCAGCGGTGACATCGATGGCCAGGCCGAAGCGCCAGTCGATCCGCGCGCGCCCGGGGCCACGGTGAGTGTGTTGCTCGGGCGCGTGGTGCCCTGAGCGCGTCGCAGATCGGCACTGGATCCCCGCCTGTGCGGGGATGACGCGGTGCGCCGGCACGCCCCAAACGGCCTACTCGCGGTAGCGGCAGGTGATGGGGTAGCGCCGATCCCGGCCGAAGGCACGCGCCGTCACCCGCACTCCCGGGGCAGCCTGGCGGCGCTTGTACTCGCTCGTGTCGACCAGCCGCGCCACTCTCAGCACGTCGGCCTCCGGGAAACCCTCGCGAATGATCGCCGCCACTGACTGGTCGCGCTCCACGTAGCGCTCGAGGATCGCGTCCAGCAGATCGTAGGGCGGCAGCGAATCCTGGTCGGTCTGGTTCGGTCTGAGTTCCGCACTCGGTGCCCGCTCGATGACCCGCAGCGGGATCACTTCGTGTCCACGGTTGCGCCAGCGGGTGAGGCGGTAGACGCGCGTCTTGCTGC
>DNIF01000161.1 GCA_003485715.1 Gammaproteobacteria bacterium | reverse complement strand
ACCACGATGCTGCCCTTCACCAACAGGCGTTCGAGGATCTTGCGGATGTCGAAGCGGGGCAGTCCCGCATCGCGCACACCCAGGGCAAGGTTTTCGAAGTCGCAGAAGAGCGCCATCGCATCGATATCACTGCTGTTGGCCATCAGGATGGCTCCTCGGTGTCGTGGCCCGGATCGGGAATGGCATGGGTGCTTGCCGTCGGCTCACCGCCAGCGGGGCTTCTCGGGGCCGGGTCTTGGGGTGCAGGCGTCGGGGCCGCTGCCACCGGGCTTACGCCCGCGACGGCAGGGACGAGCGGGGCACCGGCCTCTGGCGCGGACTGAGTCCATTCGCGCAGCAGGTTGTAGCCAAGTGCGAGCAGTGTCGGCCCGAAGAACAGGCCGATCAAGCCGAAGGCGAGCAGTCCGCCAACCACGCCGAGCAGCACCAGCATGAAGGGCAATCGGGCGCCGGCCCCGATGATGATGGGGCGGAGGATGTTGTCGATGGTGCTCACGAACACGCCGCCCCAGATCACCATGCCGACGGCAGCCATGAGTTGGCCCTCATTGAAGAGCCAGATGGCCGCCCCGCCCCACACGAGCGGCGTGCCCATCGGCAGGGGCGCGAGCAGGAAGGTAAGCAGTCCGAGCAGCAAGGGAGCGGGCACGCCAGCGATCCAGAAGCCGAGTGCGGCGAGCATGGCCTGCGCCAGTGACGTGCCAATGACGCCATAGATGACGCTGCGCACGGTATTGGCAGCAATGTTCAACATGCGTTCGGCGCGCTGACCACCGATACGGGTAAGGGCGGTGCGCATCTCCTGGGCGACGTACTCGCCATCGCGATACAGGAAGAAACTCGTGATGACGGACAGCAGCAGTTGCAGAAGGCCGCCACCGAAGGCCAGCCCGGCGTCGATGAGCCCGCGCGACAGCGGTGCCACCTGAAGCCGGATGAGCTCAAAAAGCCGGGCGCTGTCCCCACGCAGGTAATCCCATTGCCGGGTGATCTCACCGCCGATGAAGGGCAGACCCGCAATCCAGGGCGGGGTCGGCGGGAGATCGCGGTCGGCAAGCTGGCGCAGCAGGTCTTCGATGGTTGTGGCGTATTCCCGCAATCCGATCACCACCGCTGCCGCCGGTATCACGATGACCACCAACTGCAACAGGGTCAGGAGCAGGGCCGCCAGATTGCGCCGACCGCCGAGTGCCTCCCGCAACTGCGTGTAGATGGTCCAGGTGGCGAAGCAGAGGATCGCGGCCCACAGCAATGCCGTGGCGAAGGGCAGCAGGATCCAGATGCAGCCCACGATGAGAAAGCCAAAGAGGATGGTCGCGAGCAGGCGCTCGGTCCGCAGGTTGCGCGGGGTACTGTTGCCTGGCGCGTGGAGATGGCCGTTCAAGGTGGTTTGGTCCGATGTCCTTACGGTGATCAGATCAGGGCGCGACCGGTGCGGCCTCGAGACGGGCAAGCGCTCGATGACCGATATCGGAACGGTAGAACATGCCGTCCCAGCGGATTTGGGCGACGCGGCCGTAGGCGGCCATGCGTGCATCGGCCACGCTGGGCCCGGTGCCGACGACACACAATACACGGCCACCGGCGGTGCGCACGGTGCCATCCTGGCCCTTGGTGCCGGAATGGAAGACCCGGCTGTTCGGGCTCGTCGCCTCCAGGCCCTGGATGGGCTGCCCGCTCTGCACTGAACCGGGATAGCCCGCCGCCGCCAGTACCACACCCAGTGCGGCCTCGGCGGACCAGGTCATGCGTGCCTCCGCCAGGCGGCCATCCCGCACCGCCAGACACAGGCTGGCGAGGTCGGAGGTGAGGCGGGCGAGGATGGGCTGGGTCTCCGGATCGCCCATGCGACAGTTGAACTCCAGCACCGAGAGGCTGCCGTCCGGCGCAATCATCAAGCCAGCGTAGAGGAAGCCCCGGTAGCGACGCCCCTCGGCGGCGAGACCAGCGAGTGCTGGCTCGATCACCTCCCGAGCGATGCGCGCCTCTATCGCGGGCGTGACCACGGGGGCCGGTGAGTAGGCACCCATGCCACCGGTGTTGGGGCCGCGATCGCCGGCATCGCGCGCCTTGTGATCCTGCGCGGAGGCGAAGGGTTGCCAGTCGGTGCCGTCGGCAAGGACGATGTAGCTCGCCTCCTCACCCGGCAGGAAGGCCTCGACCACCACCTCCGCCCCGGCCTTGCCATGCTCGCCCTCGAGCAGCATCGCGCGGAGCGCCTGCTCGGCCTCACCCAGCGTGCGCGCCACCACCACCCCCTTGCCGGCGGCCAGGCCCGAGGCCTTCACCACCAGCGGCGCGCCAAGTTCGATGGCATAGGCCCGGGCTGCGTCGAAGTCGCTGAAGGTACCGAAGCGGGCGGTGGGGATGCCGTGTCGCTGCATGAAGGCCTTGGCGAAGGCCTTGGAGCCCTCGAGTTCGGCGGCCGCTGCCGTGGGACCGAGGCAGAACAGGCCCGCCGCCGCAAAGGCATCCACCACGCCCGCGACCAGCGGCTGTTCGGGCCCGACTACCGTGAGGGCCGGTTGCTCGCGACGGGCGAAATCCACCAATGCCGGGATGTCGTCGGCCGGGATCGCGACGTTGCAGACCTTGGCCTCACGCGCAGTGCCCGCGTTGCCCGGGGCTACGAAGACCCGCGTGACCGCCGGCGAGGCGGCAAGCTTCCAGGCCAGTGCGTGCTCGCGCCCGCCGCCACCGATGACCATCACCTGCATTCGCCAACCTCCCGCAAGTCTCGCGCTGAAAAGGCATTTCCGGGGCCTCACCCCAACCCATGGGGGAGAGGGACATTGATTGACCGCATTGCTCCCGGGGAGGAGCTTCGATCTTCGGCAGCGGTTCAGTGGCGGAAATGTCGCTGCCCGGTGAACACCATCGCGATGTCGTGTTCGTCCGCTGCCGCGATGACTTCGGGATCGCGAACCGAGCCGCCGGGCTGGATGACCGCGCGGATACCAGCGGCGGCGGCGGCATCGAGGCCATCGCGAAAGGGCAGGAAGGCATCCGAGGCCATGACCGCACCGACAAGTGCGAGCCCGCGCTCGCCGGCCTTGATCGCCGCGAGTCGGGTAGCGTCCACCCGGCTTGACTGGCCAGCACCGATGCCGAGGGTGCGGAGACCGGCGGCATAGACGATGGCATTGGACTTCACCGCCCGGCAGACGCGCCAGGCAAAGCGCAGGTCGGCCCATTCGGCGGTATCTGGCTGCCGGCGCGTGACCACCCGGGTGAGGCCGGGCGCGACCGGCTCATCGCCCAGGTCCGCCTGCTGCAACAGGAGGCCGCCTGAAATGCTGCGCCAGTTGAGCTCGGGGGTGGCCCTTGCCTGGTGTGGTCCACAGGCCAGGATGCGCAGATCCGGCTTGCGCGTCGCCAGGGTGAGCGCGGCCTCGGTGACCTCGGGGGCGAGGATGACCTCGGCGAACTGTTGCTCGAGGATGGCCTGCAGGAGCTCGGCGGTGAGTGGCCGGTTGAAGGCGATGACGCCCCCGAAGGCCGAGAGCGGATCGGTGGCATAGGCGGCACGATAGGCCGCGAGGGCGTCACTGGCGAGCGCGACCCCACAGGGATTGGCGTGTTTGACGATGACGCAGGCCGGTTCCGTGAACGGACGCAGACCGTCCCAGGCCGCATCGGCATCGAGCAGATTATTGTAGGACAGCGCCTTGCCGGCCAGGCATTCGGCACCGGCCACGGTACCGGGTGCGCGCGGCGTGGCTGACAGCAGGACGGCCGCCTGGTGCGGGTTCTCGCCGTAGCGCAGGGACTCGGCTGCGCCGTAGCCGACCACGCCGGGTACGGTGAGGGCGGCACTCTGGCCGCCCTCGGCGGCAAGCGTGGCACCGAGCCAGCCGGCGACGATGCCGTCGTAGCGCGCGGTATGGGCGAAGGCCTTCACTGCCAGCCGCCGGCGCTGCCCAACGTGGGTGCCGCCCGCGGTGAGTGCGGCCACCAGCTCGGGATAGTCGGCCGGATCGACCACCACCGTGACATCCGCGTGATTCTTGGCGGCCGCGCGCAGCATGGCGGGACCGCCGATGTCGATCTGTTCGACCGCCGTGGCCCAGGAACAGTCGGGGTGGGCGATCGTGGCCTCGAAGGGGTAGAGATTCACGACCAGCAGATCGATGGGCTCGATGCCATGCTGGGCGAGGGTCGCGTCGTCCTGGCCGCGGCGGGCGAGCAGACCGGCGTGAATGAAGGGGTGCAGCGTCTTCACCCGTCCGTCGAGCATCTCCGGGAAGCCGGTGACGCTGGCGACGTCGGTCACCGCCAGCCCCGCCTCCCGGAGCAGCCGCGCCGTGCCGCCGGTGGAGAGGATCTCGACGCCGTGCGAGACGAGCGCGCGGGCGAGTTCGCCAAGGCCCGTCTTGTCGGACACGCTCAAGAGGGCACGGCGGATGCGCGAGGGGTCGGTGGATGGATTCGACATGGGCTTCCGGTTGGAGATGGGACCGGCGCGCTCTGGGAGAGGCGTCAGTTGCCGCCGGGACAGCTCAGCCCGTATTGGACGAGCTTGCGGCGCACGGTGGCGCGATTGAGCCCGAGCAGGGCAGCGGCGGCAGTGAGATTGCCATCGCAATGCGCCATCACCGTGACCAGCAGCGGGCGCTCCACCTCGGCGATGACCAGCCGGTGCAGGTCGTGCGCTGCGTGTCCGTCCAGCGCCGCGAGATAGCGCTCGACGGCCGCCGTGACGCAGGCCGCGACCGTGACCTCGCCGCCGCCATTGGTCGTGGGTTCGGCGACGGACACGCGGGTGGCGAGCTCAGGCGGCGAGCCGGTCATGTCCGCGGTACCAGTCGTCGAGCGCAGCGAGCTGCGCGGTCACGTCGTCCATGCAGAGCACCCGGGCACGCAGGCCTTCGGCACCCGGCTCGCGGGCCAGATACCACCCGAGGTGCTTACGGGCGACGCGGGCCCCAAGCTCGCTGCCGTAGAGCGTGCCGAGCGCATCGATGTGCTCTCGCAGCGTCTGCATGCGCAGCGCAAGTGAAGGCTCACTCCAAGGCAGCCCGGAGAGCGCCGCCTGCACCCGGCCGAAGATGAAGGGGTCACCCTGTGAACCGCGGCCAATCATCACGGCATCGGCACCGGTATCGGCGAGTACCTGACGGGCGATCCCGGGCGTGGTGATGTCGCCGTTGGCGACCACCGGGATGCCAACCGCAGCCTTCACCGCGGCGATGGTGGCGTACTCGGCGACACCACGGAAGGCGTCCGCACGCGTGCGTCCGTGCACCGTGAGGGCGGCGATGCCGCTGGCCTCGGCAATGTGTGCGATCGTGGGTGCGTTGCGGTTCCCCGGGTGTGGACCGGTGCGGATCTTGAGCGTGACGGGCACCCGGACCGCGGCCACGACGGCTTCGAGGATTCGGGTCACCAGCGCCTCATCGGCCAGCAAGGCCGAACCGGCCGCCTTGCGGCAGACCTTCTTCGCCGGGCAACCCATGTTGATGTCGATGATGTCAGCCCCTGACGCCTCGTTCACGCGCGCGGCCTCGGCCAGCCACCCCGGCTCCGCGCCGACGAGCTGCACGGCGTGCAGCCCAGGCTCGCCATGATGGTGGCGCCGGCGGGTGGTCTTGTGGTGCAGGAGGAGATCGGGGCGCGAACTCGTCATCTCCGTGAAGGCCAGGGCCGCACCGTGCCGCAGGCACTGAGCTCGGTGCGCGCGGTCGCTGACCCCGACCATCGGGGCCAGCAGGACACGACCGGCGAGGACGTGAGGACCGATCTGCACCGATGCGCACCTGACACCGAAAGAGGGGCGGCGAGGATAGCGCGAAACGTCAGGGCGGGTAAGCGCCCGGCAGGAGGCTGCCGGGACGGCGGGTGTGTCTTCCGGAAGTCGAGCGCATTCGGCGTGTTTTGCTGCGCCGCACACCTCGCTCACTCTCAGAGCAGTTTGATGGTGAAGGCGGCCGCCTGATCGTGACTGCTTGCCAATTCGAGGACGACATCCACCGGCACACCGAGTGGCATGAAGGCCGGCTGCTGCCACTCACGGCCAAGATAGATCGCGGGCTCGAAGCGCCGGCGACCCACCAGTGCTTGCGTGGCATCACCGAGGGTGAGTTCGATCAGCGGGAAGGGCTGCTCGAACAGGGCCTCGTTCAGCAGGGTGACCGTAACGAGAAGGGTGCCTGGTCGCTCCGGGTTTTCGCGGACATCACTGCGGAGCACACGCAGCCGGTCGACCTCGCGTTGCCACGGGGGCTCATGCCCCATTTGCTGCCACAGTTGCGCGATGTAGGGGCGCACCGGCGGCCAGATCGCGGCAAGAGGGCCTGCCTGCATGATGGCAAGCTGGATGATGAGCGCGAGGAGCAGAACGACCAGCGCCAGCCGCCACAGCAGCCCGAGCCCGCCGCCACGGCGCGGATGCGGCGCGCGGACCCAATCGGGTTCGCGCAGCCCACGTGCCCCAGCCGCCAGCAGCACCTCGGCCGGACGCCCACCGTCGCTGAGCGGTGCGCGCAGTTCCCGGTCCAGGGCTTCATCTTCTGACTCGTTCTCTTCCAGCACGGCCCGCAGGGGCAGCGAGGGTGGGGCATCTTCCGGGGTAGCGCTCGTGGCGGTGCCCGGCCGCGACGCCGGGGGCAGCGACAGCAAGCCCGGCGTGACCGCCGGCTCCGGCATCTGCGCCGACATCACTTCTGCGCCGCTCGCAGATGCGGAGTGAGCGACCACTCCCGGCTCAACGCCTGAAGACTCGGCCCGCAAGGTGACTGCGGTCGGGCCGCTGGCCGCAGGCGCATCGTCTTCACCCAGGCGCCAGGGAATGGCGGCCGCAGGCGCGACAGGACTCCCGGGCGCTGGCCGGCGGGGTTCAGACGACTGCTGCAAGGTGTCCGTTGGCGACGGCGCAGTTGGCGGGGCGGCGGAGGGCGGTAACTCTGCAACCCCGGACTCCGCGGCAACGGTCACCAGCGGCGGCGGTGCATCCGAATCCTCGAGTGCTGCCGGCTCGAATGCTGCCGGCCCAGCGGCTGCGGGCTTCGGTTCCTCGACCCCGGGCCCGGAGTGAGCGGTCACTTCGGTCGCCGGGGTCGGGGTTGCGACGGTGGTCTCGAGACGCGGGTGATCCGGCTCCCGGGCGAAGTCCTCGGTGCTGTCGGGGACCTCGGCGGCGAAGGCAGCGGCGGGCGGATCCATCAGATGGGCCCAGGCTGGGAACAGGGCGCGGCAGGCCCCGCAGCGGCACAGACCTCGGGCCGCGCGCAGGGCCGCGGCCGTGACCGCGAGATGCGCGCCACAGCGCGGGCAGGCCGTCAGCATGGCCGGAACACCACGCGGGCCCAGCCCT
>DNIF01000011.1 GCA_003485715.1 Gammaproteobacteria bacterium | reverse complement strand
TCTGGTTGGCCGCAAGGGGGGCAAGGGCCTCATCGGCGGCACTGGCACCGGCACCCTCGCGGGTTGGTATACGGGTGTGTTGCAGCGCGACTTGCAGGCCTTCCTCGAAGAACAGGATGGGCTGCGTCGCAAACAGTATTCGGTGGTCGTGCGGCTGTGGCTTTCGGAGGACGGGCGCGTGGAGCGCTCGAAGCTCGATACCAGCAGCGGGGATCCGAAGATCGACGCCAGTATCCAGAAGGCTTTGGGCAGTGGCTTCCGGGTGAGTGAACGCCCGCCCGAGGCCAAGTATCAGGCGGTCAAGATCAGACTCACCTCACGTACCTGACCGGGCATACCCGCGCCGTTCCCATGCACCGCGGCCGTACTACGGCGGTGGTGGTAGGTAGCGGGCAGCCCGGTTTCCCAACAACACGCAACCACCCGGAAGCACCACCGGTCGTGACTCGCGCCACGACCGCATGGGCGAAGCCCGCCAGCACCGAATATTCGAAGCGGCCCGCCCATCCCTTACGAGAACCTTCTGCATGCGTCGCCCTCGCTCAAAAATACTGCTCGCCCTCGCCAGTATTGGTCTGCTCAGCACTCCGGGCGCACAGGCCGCGGAGGGCGAGGCCCTGCTCGAGATGAAGAACACCATCGTCAATCTGGTGGACGCGCTGGTGGAGCAGGGCATCCTCACCAAGGAGAAGGCCGAGCAGATCAAGCAGGAGGCGGCCATGAAGGCTGCGCGCGACGCGGCCGCCCAGACACCCGAGGCTGAGGTGGCAGCGACGGCCGAGGCGAAGGCGGAGGCCGAGGCCGTGACGAAGGCGGCGACTCCGGGTCAGGTCGTGCGCGTGCCTTATGTGCCCGAGTTCGTGAAGGACGAGATCCGCCAGCAGGTGCGAGAGGAGCTCCGCAAGGATGTCCGCGATGATGTGATCGCGGTGGCCAAGGAAGAGCGCTGGGGGGTGAAGGACGCGCTGCCCGATTGGGTCAACGTGATGCGCATCCACGGCGACGTGCGTATTCGTCTTGAGAGCGAAGGCTACTCCGACGACAACCCCGAGTTCATCCGCCTGGTCAACCAGGGGCAGCTCTCCGAGGCGCGGGCGCAGTTCGTGGCCGATCCACAGCTCCTGAACGAGCGCGGTTTCATCGATGAGCTGAACGTCGCCGAGAACCTTCCCGTCAGTCGCAACATCTCGGAGCTCAGAAATCGCCTGCCGAATCGTCTGCGCCTGAACTTCACCGCCTCGCTCGATGAGAACGTGGAGGTCGGGGCCCGCATCACCACTGGTAACATCCGGAACCCGGTGTCCATCAACCAGACGCTCGGCAACGACGGTACCCGCTACGACACCCAGATCGACCAGATGTACGTGCGTTGGGATTGGGTGCCGGCCGAACGCGGCCCGATCATGACCTTGAACGCCGGCCGCTTCGAACGCCCCTGGGTGCCGCAGCCGACCGAACTGCTCTGGGATAACGATCTCCAGTTTGAAGGCGCGTCACTCACCGTGACGCAGGGCTTCGGCCGCCGTCCCAACCCCCTGCGTCCCGAAAACGCCGTATTCATGACCGCCGGCGCCTTCCCGCTCGGCGAGGTGGCATTCTCTGTCCGTGACCGCTGGATGTTCGGTTTGCAGGCCGGCGCCCGCTGGAACTTCAAGGAGCGCGTGCGGGCGCGCTTCGGCATCGGCTACTACGACTACCAGAACAACGTCGGCCGTGTGAATCCGGTGCGCACGAACCTCGCCAACCCCACCTGCAACCCGAACATCGATGGCGGGCGCTGCTTCTTCGAAGATCCGATCTACAACTACACCGTGCCGACCTGGATGCAGCGTGGCAACACGCTGATGAACATCCGCACCGATGTGACGCCCGGTGTGCTCGATCGACGGGCGGTGGGCCTCGCCCTCGCCTCCGATTTCAACATCGTGAACTTCACCGGCCAGCTCGATGTGGCGATGTTCGATCCCTACCATGTGATCCTGGACTTCGACATCGCCAAGAACATCGGTTTCAACGCCGAAGAGATCCTCAGACGCACGCGGCTCGACCCGCTGGTGGTGGCACAGGACCCGAACTCGAGCGGCGTGGCCATCTTCAATAACGCCTTCGGCAATTGCCGGCTGGAAGAGTGTATCCGCGAGCGCACCCTGGCCTATGCGGTGGAAGTCACCTTCGGCTATCCCCAGATCGAGCGCCGCTGGCAGTGGCAGGTGCTGGGGCAGTATCGCTATGTCGAGCGCGACGCCGTGCTCGACGCCTTCGTGGAATCGAACTTCTTCCAGGGAGGCACCGACACCCGCGGTCTCGTGCTGGCCGGGCTGCTCGGCCTGTCCAGGAACACCATCGTCCGCGCCCGTTACATGATGTCCGACGCCATCGAGGACTTCGTGCAGGTCAACCCGCTCACCAACCAGCGGGTGACGGACGGCGCGCCCATCGGCATCGACCGCTTCCAGTTGGATTTCAACACGGTGTTCTGAGTACGCGGGCATGACGAAAGGCGGCACTGACGGAAGCGCGATGCTGTCGTACTGCAACCGCGGTCACGAATCCGACATACACTCGGGGCGAGGCTGTGAACCTGCCTGCCTCGCCTCCGCACCCTTGAGTCAACGCGCATGAACACCCTCACAAGCCCCCGCGATCCCGCCATCCACACCGCGTTCGCGCGAGCGCTGGGCTGCGCGTTGCTGTTCGCTCCCGCGCTGGTGCACGCCAACCCGCAGCTCGAGGCCGCTCAACGGGGGCTGGCCAAGGCCCAGCAGTTGCTGAAGCAGGTGGCGGCCGAGAAGGCGGCCATCGAGGCCGAGAAGGCGAAGGTGGATGCCGAACTCGCCGGGATGAAGAAGAAGCTTGCCAGCAGCGAGGCGGATCTCGCGGGCAAGGTCTCTGAACTCGGGCAGGCTAGTGCCGAGGCGGGCGCCCTCGCCGGCAAGCTCAAGTCCACCGAGACCCGCCTCGAACGCACCGAGGCGCATCTGGCCGACGTGGTGGCGAAGTACAAGCAGCTCGCGGTGGAGCACCGGGACCTCGGTAGCGCCAAGCAGGCAACCGACGCCGACCTCGCCTTCACCCGGCAGGAGCTCGACACCTGCGACGGCAAGAATCTGGCCTTGTTCGAGCACAACCTGGCGCTGCTCGGCAAGTACGAGGACAAGGGCATCCTCGACGCCATCGCCAAGC